>NZ_JAKUGX010000016.1:0-98532 GCF_022664195.1 Bacillus cereus group sp. BfR-BA-01316 | reverse complement strand
TCATTTTGAGAATAACCGTTTGGAACATTTGTCCCTTTACTTTGTGGTGGTTTATTTTCTTGTGCAGTACCACCGCTATTCCCTTTATTAGTTGTAGTACCTTTATTAGCGATAGAAGTAATATTTGTGCCAGCTATTGTTACACTGCCACCTGTCGCTTGATCAAGTGTACTAATCACATTTAGCAATGTAGTTTTACCAGATCCAGAAGGACCCATAATCCCTACAAACTCTCCTTCTTTAATACTTAATGAAACACCCCTTAATGCTTTTGACTGATTCTCATTTCTTTTCCCATACGTTTTTTCTACACTTTCTACAGTAACTACATTTGTTGACATCTCTTTCACTCCATCCCTTTTGTATAGTATTAATTTCTCACATATTTCTTATCTTTTTCTCATGTAAATCCTTAATTTTTTTTTAATCTTTCAAACAGAAAGAGATACATAAGTAGCATGAACCTATTTCCTACTTCATATTCTCACTTTTCTAAAACTCGTTCATTCGATTTCCCTTACATTTACCTTACATTTTTGTAAGGTAAAAAAGAAAACAAACCACTTCATAAGAGCATTTCTTTGGAATGCGAAATGCTTTTTATTTTTATCAAAATTAAAAAGATATTTCAAAAACAATAATAACACAACAAAAAAACAATACAATTTTATTGCAAAACGATAAATCACATGATAAAATCATGTTGTTATTACATAAGCGAGGTGCTTTCTATGAAACAAGTTACGACACTCTTTTTAAAGCTAGCTATTATTTTTATAGGAATCCCAGTTTTTGCATTGTGCATATTTTTGGTGCCTAAGATCGGGAATTTTGCTGGAGAATTGTATCCAGATATTGCTTATATGAAATCTCTCGTTTTAATCGATATGTACGCGGCAGCGATACCTTTTTATTTTGCTCTGTATCAAGCTTTTAAACTTTTAAGCTATATCGATAAGAACCAAGCGTTCTCGGAATTATCGATAAAGGCTTTAAAGAATATAAAATACTGTGCCATCACGATCAGTACCTTGTACTTGCTAGGTATGCCACTCTACTATCTCATAGCGAAAAAAGTTGACCCTCCAAGTTTCATACCAATCGGATTGGTCATCATTTTCGCCTCTATGGTGATCGCCGTTTTTGCTGCTGTTCTCCAAAGACTTTTACAAGAAGCTATTAATATAAAATCAGAAAATGATTTAACCGTCTGAGGTGGAAGATATGGCAATTATTATTAATATTGATGTGATGTTAGCAAAACGAAAAATGAGCGTAACGGAGCTTTCGGAGAGAGTCGGGATTACGATGGCGAATCTTTCTATTCTGAAAAATGGGAAAGCAAAAGCGGTTCGTTTTTCAACATTAGAAGCGATATGTAAGACTTTAGATTGTCAACCAGGTGATATTTTGGAGTACAAAAGCGACGAATACACTCAATAAAAACAGACATTAACTCCGTCCTACATTTAGAACGTGGTTATGCTTGTCTGGGTTTTTAAAATTAAATAACTTTATTGTCATTTTATATAACGTTGTTCTTTAAATATTACAGAAACAACGTTATTTCAAAGCAACGTATTTGTCGTTTTGATGAATGTAGTAATAAAAGTGGTAATACAGTGACTGAATGTAGTAATAAAAACCATAAAAAATAGGCGTATCAAGCAAAGTGTTGATACGCCTTAAAACTACTTTGTTAAACAACATGCGTCGTCGTGTAGTATATCTTTAATTACTTTAAATTCAGTATTACATATTAATGGTGTATTTTATTATCAATCTCTATTTCCTATTTTTCATTTCCACTTTCATACTTTCCAAAAACGCATCTAGTTCAACAACTTCTGACTTCTCTTCACCATATTTTCGTACATTTACAGCTTCGCTTTCCATTTCTTTATCCCCAATAACAAGAACATAAGGAACTTTTTGCATTTGCACTTCTCTTATTTTATATCCTAATTTTTCATCTCGCATATCTTGCTCAACACGAATGCCAGCTTGTGCTAATTTATCTACAACCTCATTTGCATATTGTTCATGTACTGCATTTGAAACTGGAATTACTTTCACTTGAACTGGTGCCACCCATGCTGGGAACGCGCCTCCAAAGTGCTCAATTAATATTGCTAAAAAACGGTCTAATGATCCTAAAACTGCTCGGTGAATGACAACTGGTCTTCTTTTTTCATTATTTTCATCTATATAATTTAAATCAAATTTCTCTGGCATTTGGAAATCAAGCTGGATTGTTCCGCACTGATGACTTCTATTTAAAGCATCTTTAATATGGAAATCAATTTTCGGTCCGTAAAATGCACCATCACCTTCATTTAATCTATATTTATAATTTAATGATTGTAATACATTTGCTAATGCTGCTTCTGCTTGCTCCCATAATTTATCATCACCCATTGAATCTTCTGGACGAGTAGAAAGCTCTACTTCATATTGGAATCCAAAAGTTTTATATACGTAATCAATTTGCGCCATTACTGATTTGATTTCATCTTCAATTTGTTCTGGTGTTACAAATAAATGAGCATCATCTTGGCAGAAAGTACGAACTCTTAATAATCCATTTAACGCCCCGCTAAATTCATGTCGATGTACTTGACCGAATTCACACATGCGAATCGGTAATTCGCGATAAGAATGCAATTTATTTTTAAACATAAGCATATGTCCTGGGCAGTTCATCGGTTTTAATGCAAAACTTTTATTATCCACTTCTGAGAAATACATATTATCTTTATAATGTCCCCAATGCCCTGATTTCTCCCATAATTCTTGGTTCATCATGAACGGAGTGCGTACTTCTTGATAATTGTACTCTTTTTGAATTTCTCTTAAAAATGCTTCTAATTCATTGCGAATAATCTGTCCTTTCGGCAAGTAAAACGGCATTCCCGGAGCTTCTTCCGAAAACATAAACAATTCAAGTTCACTACCTAACTTACGATGATTTCTCTTTGCTGCCTCTTCAACAAAATGCAAATACTCTTCTAATTCTTTTTGAGAAGCAAATGCAACGCCATATATACGCTGAAGCACTTGATTATTACTATCACCTCGCCAATATGCACCGGAAACGTTAGTTAATTGAAATGCTTTCAAATAACCTGTTGATGGTAAATGTGGTCCTCTACATAAATCTACAAATTCACCTTGTCTATATAGTGTTACACTTTCCTCATTAGGAATTGCTTCTAAAAGTTCTAATTTCAAACTATCATTCATTTCTTGAAACAGTTTTTTTGCTTCTTCACGAGAGACCTCTACTCGCTCTATATTTATATTTTCATTTATAATATTTTTCATTTCTTTTTCGATTTTCGGTAAGTCCTCTACATTTACACTACTTGCCAGATCCATATCATAATAAAATCCATTTTCAATAACAGGCCCTACACCCAGGTTAATGTCACCATACATTCTTTTTACAGCTTGCGCTAAAATATGTGCAGCGGAGTGTCTTGCAATTTCTACTCCTTCATTTGAGTCTAAAGTAATAATTTCAACTTTCGCACTTTCTTCAATGTTTCGTCGTAAATCAAAAGGCTGATCATTAACTTTTCCTGCGACTGCTTTCTTTTTCAAGCTACTACTAATTGCCCCAGCGATTTCTTCTAAAGTAATTCCTTTCACAAATTCTTTAACGCTACCATCTGGAAATTTAATTTCGATCATCTGTTCTTTCATTTTTCATCTCTCCATTTCATAATAAAAAGCACACTCATCCCTAAAATAGGGACGAGTGTGCTTTTACCCGTGGTTCCACCCAGATTCCCATCGTAAAAATACAATGGCTTCTTTTACGGTAACGTCGTTTACACGGCACTAGATACTTGATTTCCCCAGTGCAGCTCTAAGGTGGTAAGTTATTTTTCTGCGTTAGGAAGTTCTCAGCTTTTCTTCCTTCTCTGTATAACCGTTTAAAATAACTCGTGTCCTTTTCTTCGCTTATTATGAAATAAAATATAAAAAAGCATATTCATCCCTAGTAAATAGGGACGAATATGCTTATATTCGTGGTTCCACCCAGATTCCCATCACAAAAAACATAATGGCTTCTTTTGCGATAACGTCGCTTACACGGCACTAGATACTTGATTTCCCCAGTGCAGCTCTAAGGTGGTAAGTTATTTTTCTGCGTTAGGAAGTTCTCAGCTTTCCTTCCTTCTCTGTATAACCGTTTAAAATAACTCGTGTCCTTTTCTTTGCTTTTATAACAAATCCATTTATTGTTATTTAATATATCCTATTCATTTTATTTTTACAAGTGTTAAAAATATATTTTTTATTCAACAAAAAAAGAAACCAAAAACATTTTTTGGTTTCCCCTTCTCTTTTTTACCAATCTTGTGGTTCGTAATTTAAGTCTGAAAATAGGCGTTTTTTCTCTTTTTTCGATAAATCTCTCCACTGTCCAACCGGCAAATTATTCAATTCAATATTCATAATTCTCGTACGTTTTAACGTATATACTTGATATCCTAAAGCTTCACACATACGGCGAATTTGACGATTCAATCCTTGTGTTAAAATAATTTGGAACTCATATTTTGATAACTGTGTAATCTCACAAGGAAGAGTTTTTGTATCTAAAATTTTAACACCTGCTGCCATTTTCTCTAAAAACTCCGGTGTAATCGGCTTATCTACTGAAACGATATATTCTTTCTCATGCTTGTTTTCAGCACGTAAAATCTCATTAACAATATCGCCATCATTCGTTAACAAAATTAAACCGTCTGAGTCTTTATCGAGACGCCCGATGTGATTAATTCGTAAAGGATGATTCACTAAATCGATAATATTACCTTTTACTGCTTTTTCACTTGTACATGTAATACCTACTGGTTTATTTAAAGCGATATACACATGGTCTCGAGCAATTCGAAGCTGCTCTCCATTTACTCGTACGTCATCACCTGGATTTACTTGGTCACCAATTTTTGCAACCTTACCGTTAATAATTACTTTTCTCTCGTTAATTAACTTATCTGCTCCACGTCGAGACGCTTTTCCAGCTTCACTAATAAATTTATTGATACGCAAGTTAGGCACATCCTTTTCATAAAAAATTTCAAGCTCACACTGCTTCTACCGTACAATACAAAAGGGTAAGCCTCCTATTATAACTTAAATATATTAACATGAAAGGGTATATGACGTCTTCACTTAATTACATGTTTATTAGAAAATAATTGGTTCTCTTTTCCTTTTCACCTTAAACTGTTTAGCAGTCAATAGATTAACCCTTGAATATAACATCATTTATTTACTTTTTTCATAGATAATATACCGATATAAGTTTGATTAATAATGCCTAAATAACTCACAATATGTGAAAAACAAAAAAGAATCCTTTTGAAAATAATCAAAATGGATCCTTCTTCAACTAAACGAATACTAGTTTTTATACAAAAGTGTTCAATAATTATAATCTTTGATATAAAACATCGTTCAACAAACAAAATAATCTCGAACTCCCCTAATTTTTTACGCTTCAATATTTTCTTCACATACTCCAAAAAGAAGCCCTTGATTATCTATACAATAAGCAAAGTAACCCATATTAGGAATAGCAGTTTTAGGTACAACTACTTGTCCACCATTTTCAATAACTTTATTTATGTACTCATCAACTGAAGGTACTTCAATCGAATTAGTCGTCCTAGTAGCACCATCAGGTGATTTCATTAATCCACCATCGATACCAGGTCTATCACTCTCACCTGTAATTATGAACCAATAGTCATGTGGCCCAGGCATTTTTTCAAACTTCCATCCAAAACTATTTGTATAGAATTGAATAGCTTCTTCAGGGTTTGGGACTTGCAATTCAAATCTTAAAACTTTACTCATTTAAATACCCCCTCTTGTTCTTGTACAAAGTAACTATACCAGAACTAACGTTCTGTATCAACTTTATCTAAACCAGCTACTTTAACAAGTTCTAACTTTATTTCGAAGCGGCAACAGACCATTCTTCCTTCCGAATAACTTTCTTTCCATTTATATTTTCAACATACTCATTTACATTTGCTAACTGATATAACTCAGGGAAAATTTCTTTCATATAACGTTCATGTGCTATTTCATCTTGCCAATAAGTTAATACTATATAACGATTTTCAGTCTTTAAAGACTTCCCAACAACTCCACCCAACATCCCTTTTGCATTTTCCATTCCTTTATTCCAAATTGTTTCTTGCGTATGTAAAAAATTCTTTTCTTTTCTTTCTTTCACATCGCAAATTGCAACTCTTACAAATGACCCCTGTGCAATTACGTCTTTCAAAGGGGTTTCTGTTATATCATACAACGTTTGAAACATTTCAATATTACAGGAAACATATGTGCCTTCTTGATTACTATTTAAAAAAATTGTATCATGAGCATCATTCATGAATGATTGATATGCATTTCTATCTTTCCATAAAGTATACACACACGCTTCAGCTTCATTCCACCCACCCAATTGTCCATAGAATCCGTCTAAACACTGTAAATCACGCCATTTTTCTTGCGCATCAGAAAACAATTCCCTTTTCTCTTCTTCCACCTTGCAAAATATTGTTTTTAATAGCATTTCTAATCCCCCTTATGATACGGTTCATTTCCCTCTTGCAATACTTTCTACTTTTCCACCAACGCAAACATTAATTTTACTCTCAAACACCTCTGCTTGTATATGTATTAGAGAATGGCGATTTATCTCATACCCTTGTTCAACACGAATATTTATCTTTTCTGTTCCAAAATAACGATATTTTATAAGATACGCCGCTAAATATCCATTTGAGCTTCCTGTTGCCGCATCCTCTGGGATTCCATAATAATCTGCAAAATCACGGACATTTAGATTATTGATTTCCTAACTAAAAAATTCCTGATTTGCCATAAACACTGCAAGTTGATTACCTGAATACTTGCCTTGCGAGAATACATCCACAATGTAAAAATCCAAATATCTCACCTCTCTTCTTTGCTTCAATATAATCTGTTTACATAATGTAATTATAGTTTATTAAAATTGTATGTTTTTCAAAGGATCCTCTGCCTTTTCTATCAACCAATCACCAAACGTATTTAAAAATGCTAAAATTTCTTCTATATCTTTTATCGGTTCAATTACATATTGTAGTGCTTTCCTCATATTTTTTTCTTGTTCAGGAAAATGCTTACTAAATAACTCATATGCTGGATATAAGTCCCTGGAATAAAGCCCTTCTCTATCAATTGTTAATTGCTAAACCTGCCCTTGCCCTGATTATTATCTTCATAATCCAACGACAACAATCCGCTATATCATCCACGCCTTTATTATGAAGTAACTCTTTACGAGCTTGTCCAATTTGTTTCCGCAATTGAATAAGATGTTCATAGGCTAACTCCTGACTTACTTTATATTTAGGTAAAGACAATTTTACGTCTTCACCAAATATACATACACCATGTGTCTGTATCATAAAGCTTATAAAAGAAAAACAATTGGAATTTATCACTTCTTTTTCACTGTAAAAACTTAACTCCACTCCTGATATACAATTAAACTGTTGTAAACTTTGAACTTCTAGCCTCTTTCGCCAACTTAAGTCTATTAATTTAGGATCCTTTCGCACTAATATAATCTCATCTATATCTGCAATCCCTTCAATTCCAATCCCTCTTGGAATTGAACCCCTTATATAAACACTGTGCAATTCATCCTGTAACATTTCACCACAAGTATTTTTTATTTCTTGTATTACCTCCATAAATATAGGCTGAATTTTATCAATATGTGCATCATTTATAATATATCCATCATCATCTGTAGGACAAAAACGTCCTGTTTTTTTTATACTTGGCAAATTATCAGCTCATTTCCATACTAAATATTATTTTATTCTATACGCATAACAATTATAATTTGAATAATTCAGAATTAAAAATCAAAAAGAGATAGGAAGTAAACAATCCTGCAATATTGTTTACTTCCTATCTCTTTTATTATCAATTATTTTTCAAATATATAATACGTAATTTTTCCCGGATAATGTAATACGGTTACCTTCCGTTTGCCTTAGTAATATGCATTACACTTATATATTTATAATCCTCTTCATTATCATCGTTAATATGTATTGCTGACATTGGTACTGGAAAATCTTCAATTTTAGATTCTTTATTCATAAATATGAATGCAAATAAACCAACTAATAACATAGCCGTTGAAATATTTGAAACTAGTTTTTTCTGTTCATTTCCACTAAAAATCCCCTTTTCTCACATACTCCTTTCATCATTTTACCTTTTTGAATTATTTATGTATATAAAAATTGTAATTCAAATCACTACTGCTTATATTCTCTACCTTTAACAACATTATTGTTATATATTTAATTATAAGATTTTTGATTTTTGGAGGCGTTGCACATTGAAGAAATTGTTTTTTAATAAATGGATAGTTGTAATTTCTATTTTTATCATTTCCATTACGATTTTCTACACAATTAAAGATAAAAATAATAACGAAAAAGGAACCGTAGAAACAGTTGATACAAAAACATTCAAAACTAAATTGCAACCTAAAATTAATGAATTAACTATTAATTATAATGACATAATTGAGAAAGATTGGTTGCCTGCCTGGGAAGAGATTAACACGAACGGAGATTCAGTAGACAGAAATAAACTATTAGTTACAATGAGTGCTGTTTCCAAGCAGTTTGAAACAATTATGAAAGAAATAGACACGATGAAAATTGAAGAAAACATAACAGATATACATATACAAGAACAACTAATCTACTTCACAACTGAGTTTAAAGCTGCATCAAACTTCATGAAAAATGCAGCCGATTTGATTATAGACGGAGCTAATAACTCTACTCCAGCCAATGAAATAATTGAAAATACTAAACATGCTTTAGGACTTGCGGATCAACATATTGTCATCGCTTTATCTACTTTAAATGAAGTTGAAGATAAATTAGGACTTTCTAAAAAATAAAACTGTTTACTATTTTAAAATAAAAAAAGGATTGCAATTCACAATTTGTCTGTCTATAATATTTTTATTGATTTACAATCAATGCGTTTAAGTTATTAATTTTATAATTCGGATGAACCATTCAGGAGAAGATTTATTGATCTACCGACGGGGCAAAAAGTTGCTGAACCAACTTTGAAACTCTCAGGTCTTGTTTACAAGTAGAACTGCATGGGGACGAATCTCTGGAGAGACTCCCTCTCGCTTAATATAGCGCGGAGGAAAACGAGCACCGAAGGAGCAAATCCGCTAATATAGCGGATAATCTCTCAGGTAAAAGGACAGAGACAAGCGAAAGAAAATGCCGATTTGTATCGGTTTATTTTTCTATACCTTGTTTCTCCAGAGACCATTTCATTTCCTTGAAGTGGTTTTTATTTTTTCTAAAAAAGGAGAATACAGATGGAGACAGTAAGTAAAGTATTAGAACAAATTAATCAGTATGTGTGGGGGTTACCAACTTTGTTGCTACTCGTTGGAACTGGTATCATTCTCACAGTGCGCTTAAAAGGTTTACAGTTTCGTAAACTAATATACGCTCACAAACTAGCTTTTAAAAAATCAGAGGAAACATCTTCTTCTGGAGATATTAGTCACTTCCAAGCACTCATGACAGCTATGGCTGCAACGATTGGTATGGGAAATATAGCAGGTGTCGCAACTGCTGTAACAATCGGCGGACCGGGCGCAATCTTTTGGATGTGGATTACTGCTTTATTCGGAATGGCAACAAAGTATGCCGAAGCAATCCTTGCAGTGAAATACCGTGTTAGTAATGAAAATGGTGAATACTCCGGTGGACCAATGTATTATTTAGAACGTGGTTTAGGGAAAAAGTGGCTGGCTGTTTTATTCGCTATATTCGGCACAGCTGCTTCTTTCGGTATCGGTAATATGGTTCAATCTAATTCAGTTGCAGAGGCAATGCGAATCAACTTCTCTTTCCCTCCTGCATTAACTGGTATATTCATGTCATTCTTAATCGCTATTGTTATTTTAGGCGGTGTAAAAAAAATCGGTAAAGTGACTGGATATCTCGTTCCTATTAAGGCATTCTTTTATATAATCGCTGGGCTTATTATTATCTTTTATCACTTTGATCAAATTCCAGAGGCATTTTCACTTATTTTTTCTGGTGCATTTCAAGGTACTGCAGCTGCTGGTGGTTTTATCGGCGCAACAGTTGCATCTGCAATTCAAATAGGAATGGCGCGTGGTGTATTTGCTAACGAGGCTGGTTTAGGAAGTGCTCCTATTGCTGCGGCGGCTGCCAAAACAGATTCACCTGCAAAACAAGCTTTAGTTTCAATGACGGGTACTTTTCTCGATACATTTATCGTATGTACAATTACTGGTCTTGTATTAATTACAACAGGTGCATGGAAATCTGGTAAAACCGGTGTTGAAGCTACAACATTAGCATTCCAATCCGTATTCGGTACTGCTGGTAGTATGATTCTCGGTATCGCCATTATATTATTCGCCTACTCTACTATTTTAGGATGGTCGTATTACGGTGAGAAGTGTGTAGCTTATTTATTTGGACAAGGTGCTGTTCGATATTATAAAGCAATCTTTATCGTTATGATTGCTATTGGTGCAAATTTAAAACTAGGAATCGTCTGGACATTTGCTGATATTGCAAATGGGCTTATGGCCATTCCAAACTTAATTGGTCTTATTGGGTTAAGTAGTGTAGTTATTGCTGAAACAAATTGGTTTTTACAAGCAGAGAAATTGAAAGAAATTCATAATAAACAGGCAAGTTAATTTAAGTTTAAAAAGAATGCTCCTAAACTGACGAGCATTCTTTTTATTTACTTTATTATACGAATCACCTGTTTCTGCAATTCTACTTCTTTATCTGCTTTTACAATTCCTTTTTCTTCAACTACATGTTTATTTATAGTTTTATATTTTACATACGTATAAAATTCCATTTTAAATGGAAACGGTGTAATTCGAATTGTTTCTTTATTCACCCACTCTGCTTGAATAGGTTGCTCCTCCTTACTATTAAATATTTCTGTTCCTTCAAAACCATCTTTAAATAATTCAATTTCATCTTTCTTTTTTACACCAGGTTTATTCATACATACATATAAAGAAAGTTCATCGCAAAACTTTAATAATCTATAATGTTTATCGAACATCGCAAATTGTTCTTTTGTTAACGTTTTCAATATTCTTTTTTGTCGTTCCAATTCCCCTGTATAAAATGACATCATCTCTTCGTCTTCCTCATTTAATGGAAACGATAAAAAATGTTTACTACAAAGTAACGCCCCGTATGGATTTGACTCTTCAATTGCATTCAAACCAATCGTATAAAAAACAAAGCGTAATGAACTTGGACAATCCATAAATGTATATGGAATATTTTTAGCATCATTCAAAATCGGTACTTTATCAAGCTCTATCCATCCTCTATCATGCTCATATATAGCATCAATTGTCTCTTTTAAGTATATTTTATCTTCAAAAAAATCTTCTATTATATGTCTTGCAATTTCACCAGCTAAAAAACCATGATCATGTTGACGAATTAATATACTTTCTTTCTCATTCTTTTCACGAAAAATCATCCGTATACTCCCCCTCATCCTCATATTACAGCTTGTTGTATGCATCAATTCTTAATTAATCCCTAATTATTAGCAGGGATTCAGTCTCTTACAACGAAATTAACATAACTATACAGTATTCTTTCTACTAGCAAAAGTAGCTTATTCTATAACATTCATTATACTAAAACTTTTATTCTAAAATTTTTTTATGAGGTGAAAACATGAACAAAACAGAATTAGTTAAAAATGTGGCACAATCAGCCGATATTTCTCAAAAGGATGCTTCTGCGGCTGTACAATCCGTATTTGACACAATTGCTAATGCATTACAATCTGGCGATAAAGTTCAATTAATTGGCTTTGGAACTTTTGAAGTGCGTGAAAGATCTGCCCGTACAGGACGTAATCCACAAACTGGCGAAGAAATTCAAATCGCTGCTGGTAAAGTTCCAGCATTTAAAGCAGGTAAAGAATTAAAAGAAGCTGTTAAATAAACAAGAAACCAGCCATTTTATAGGCTGGTTTCTTGTTTATTTCTTATTTAAGCAGTTCCTTTATATTCTCTGCATGATAAACTTCACAAATATAAAATATACATTTGCAGTTACTTACAATTTGATATTTTCTAGTCGGATAAACATTCGCTGCTACCGAGCACCCATCAAACAACTCGATAATATTTCCAGAAGGCTGATACCCTTCGTATAATACGTTTCTTCTTACTTCCATCTTTTCTATAAGCTTTTCAACTGGAATATTTCCATCCTCTAATTCTTGCTTTATGGTATCCGGTAAAAACGATGTGTCCGCAAAAATTAGGTTTTCAGATAACACCTTACCTTTATAACTAACATGAGATACGCGGTAAAGAAATGTTCCGTTTTTATCAAAGAAATTCTTTGCTTCTTTCGGAATGTACTGTCTATCAAGTACCTCTTGTTCGAGAACATCAAACTGAACTGTATCATTCAAAAGCTTTTCTAAAGCATGAATAGATGATGTATCTCCAGAAAATAAAATATTCTTAATTGCTTGTACATTATAAGTTAATTCATTTTTTCTATTTTCCGCCACTAACATGAGGAACACCTCTTCTATAAAATATTTTATTAAACTTATTTATAATTTAAAAGCGATACCGCGTCTAACTGCGTAATTTCAGTTACTTCTTTACTAAATATTGCAATGGAAGCCATATAATCTAAACTAGGTCTTACATCTTCCATCATTGTATTTTCTGCTAACTCTTGTCTATCCTTAAAAATTAACAATTTAGGAGGGTCATTTGGAGCTGATACAGTAATTTCTACTGGTGGAATCAATAGTCCTTCACCTGTCGCTTTCAGCACTGCTTCTTTTCGAGTCCAATATGTTAAAAATCCTTCTAGTCGCTGCTCATCACGTAATGTCATAACTTGTGCCACTTCAATGTCTGTTAATACACCCTCAGTCATTTTCATAACATCTACATTTGTATTGATTTGCTCAACATCAATACCAATAGGTGCAGATTTTGTAAATGCAACGACAACCCACTCACCCGAATGTGAAACTGATATTTGCGGCATACCTTTTGGTAATTGCGGCCTACCATGCTGTAACTTACATACCGGGCACATTCGATCAATTGGTACTTGAAATGGCGACATAGAAAGTATCTTTCCGAGTACTAATCTACTAATTACGCAACCTATTATAAAACGTGTACGATCTGCCGAATGATGATATGAATTTGCTTTCTCTCGCTCTACATCATTTAATAAATTGTAATGCCATGATTGTAAATCTGAAATTCTCGCCCACCATATTTGACAACTATTCTCATTAAGAGTTGGTACAGAATCTACAACTTTACTCTCTATCATGTAAACTCTCTCCTTTTAAATGCCAATATCACTTTATTTCAAAAGAGTATCAGCATGCTGCAACTCATTCATTTACAACTTCTTTCTCTTTTTGTAATACAGATAACGGCTTTTTATTCTTTTTTGACATTACCTCTATATCGGAAATACGTAAAGAAAATAGTAATGCTATGAGTAAAAATATTGCTGATCCAATTAATGCCGCTTGATATGGCAAGAAATCTGATTGAGCATTATTCTGTACATTATTACTTCCAAAACCAGATAGTATACTAGCTAAAACAGCAACTCCTATTGCAGATCCTAATCGATTTTGCACATTGAATATAGTAGTTGCTCTTCCCATAGAAGGTGGTGCAATATTGTTAAAAGCAGAAAATTGAACTGCTCCTACAGACTGCCCTAAGAAAATACCTATGCCAAACAATAATGCCCGTATTTGCCATGGATTTGTATTATGATTTACAAAACTTAATAAAACAAATATAACCGCCGTACTTATTAATCCAATAGAGATTACCTTTCGAGCTCCTAATTTCTTATATGACCATGGCACAATCTGTGAAGAAATCATTAATCCAATCGCCTCTGGGAATGTAGTAAGACCCGATTCCAGCGCGGAAACTCCTATTACATTTTGATACATAAGCGGAAAAATAAATAACATTCCTAGTAAACCAGCTGATGAAAACAACGAAATAAGACTCATTTTTCTAAAGACCGGTTCTTTTAATAAGCGTAAATCTAACATCGGTTGCTTTACTTTAAGTTCTACAATAATAAACAATGTAAGTAATACAATCCCAGCTATCCCAGTACTAATTATTTCTGGAGAAATCCAACCTTTTGATGGCCCTTGACTGAGTGCATAGATGAGCATCGCAAATCCTGGTGCTGAAAGAACAAAACCGAGAGAATCAAAGCGACCAGCTGATTTTTCAACATGCTCTGTTAAAAATAGAAGACCAAATAGCAATGCAACGATACCAAACGGTAGATTAATATAAAATGCCCAGCGCCAAGACATTTGATCTACAAAGAAACCGCCAATAATTGGTCCAATCGCTGGTGCCACAGCAATTGGTAATACGATAAAACGTGATATTTTCGGTCTTTCCTCTGGTGAAAATGTTCGGAATAACATCGCCATCCCGACCGGTGTTAAAAGCCCGCCACCAGCACCTTGAATGATACGAAAAATATTCAATGAAGTAATATCATTTGCATACCCGCATAATGCAGATGCAATTGTAAATACGGAAAGAGCAGTTAGAAATACTCTTTTCGTACCAAAGCGATCTCCTAGCCAACCGGAAATCGGAAGGAAAATAGCTAAGCTAACTAAATATCCAACATTTACTGTCCCCATTGCAGAAGGAGGTACTTGTAGTTCTTTACTTATCATTTTCAGTGCTACATTCACAATCGTTGCATCCATCGCAGCCATAAACATCGCTGTTATATAAACGATACTTACAACTACTTTTGGATTTATTTTTGCTTTCATTATTGTTTCCCTACTAATACTTTTTCGCTAATTTGATTTTTTTCCGGCTCTAAATCGTTCCAGTTAACATTAATATATTCTAAGCAAACCTGCCTACCAGCTTCTTCATGCACAACATTCCATCCAATAGGTACATCGAGAAAGGCAGGCCAGAGAGAATACTGGCCCTCCTCATTCATTAATACTTTATATGTGTAATTATCATTTTCAAATGGATTCGTCATACTCTACTTACCCCTTTCTTATTCTGCAAATATTTCGCTAGCACTTGTCCAATTTCTGTAAGCGGACCTGGCTGACATAAATCTTTATGTCTACAATCAATATCATGTTGCACGATATCTCCATCTAAATAATTTAGCCACGTATTTGGAGAAATAGGATCAAACCAGTCTGGTATAACAGTAGATCTGAAAAATAAAATATCCCCGTTATAAACTTTCGGTACGTATTTCCCTAACAACCCTACCGAATTTACATATGTTTCTTTCAAGTTCAAAATAGTCTCTTCTTCAAGACTTGCTAATGCACTTCCATCTTTGCGAAGTATTGCAACCGCACTTTCCATAGTAAGTGGTTTACCATCCATGTTATCTGGATCATATCCACCTAAAGCAAGTAATGCGATTAACGCTTCTTCTTCAGTAGGCGCTTCCGTATTCGGTAAGAAGTGACCAGGATAAGAATCAAGCATAACGAGTAATTCTACTTCTTCTCCTTCATTTTGTAGTTGCGCCGCCATTGCATGAACAACATTTCCTCCAAGCGACCAACCGAGTAAACAATATGGTCCGTGAGGCTGTACTTCACGAACGTGTTTTAAATAATCCGCCGCCATTTCCTCTAAGCTTTTTGGAAGTTCTTCATTTTTAGCGATACCACGTGCTTGTACACCATAGATTGGATAATCTGTTCCTAAAGATTTCATAAGTCCTGCATAGCACCAACTTAATCCACCTGCTGGGTGTACACAATATAGTGGTAATTGGTCTCCGCTTGCTCGTAATGGAAGTAACACATCAAGTGCACTTTGACCATTCCCCATTTCAAGTCTTTCAGCAAGCCCTGCAACAGTAGGTGCTGCAAATAAAGTTCCAATATTCAGTTCAACTCCAAGTGCCTCTTTAATGCGGCTCATAAGCTGTACTGCAAGAAGTGAATGACCACCAAGATCAAAGAATCCGTCATCAATTCCAATTTGAGACACACTTAAAACTTCTGTAAACAAGTCACATAGTATTTCTTCTTGCGGTGTTCTTGGTCCACGGCTAGAAGATGATGCAATAAATTCTGGAGCTGGCAATGCCTTTCTATCTAATTTACCGTTTGGAGTTAAAGGTAACTCATTTACTACTACAACAGCGTATGGAACCATATAATCTGGCAAACTACCTCCAGCATACTGACGCATTTCATTCGTATCAATCGTTTCATTATTTGATGCGACGATATAAGAAACTAATCGTTTATCCCCTGGTTGATCTTCCCGTACAATAACAGCTACTTGTTCAACTTTATTGTGTTTCATCATTACCGCTTCTATTTCTCCTAATTCAATTCGGAATCCACGAATTTTTATTTGGTGATCTGCACGTCCTATATAATCTAACGTCCCATCTTGACGCCAGCGCGCTAAGTCTCCTGTACGATACATTCTTGTACCTGGCTTACCAAATGGATCTGCAATAAAACGTTCAGCAGTTAATCCTGCTCTTCCTAAATATCCACGAGCGAGCCCTGCACCAGCAACATACATTTCTCCAACTACTCCTGGTGGCACTGGTTGTAAATAGCTATCTAACACGTATACTTTAAGGTCGGGTATACTGCACCCAATTAAACTATTTGCTCGTAAAGAGACGATATTTTCATCTAACTCAATATAGCTAACATGTACCGTCGTCTCCGTTATACCGTACATATTAATAAGCTTCGGTGCGTTATGAGGATGACGACTATACCAATCCTCTAATCGACTTAATTCAAGTGCTTCTCCTCCAAAAACAACATATCGTAAAGATAATTTTCGACCAATCTCTTCATTTTCACGATCTGCTTGCATCAATTGATAGAACGCTGATGGAGTTTGGTTTAAAACAGTAACCTTTTCCTTAACAAGAAGGTGTAAAAATTCTTTCGGTGAACGACTTACATTGTGAGGCACGACAACAAGGCGTCCTCCGTATAATAAAGGTCCCCAAATTTCCCAAACCGAGAAATCAAAAGCGTATGAATGGAACATCGTCCACACATCGTCCGCGTCAAATTGGAACCAATGATCTGTTGCTCCTAAAAGTCTTACTACATTTTGATGAGGTATCATAACGCCTTTCGGTCTACCTGTTGAGCCTGACGTATAAATAACATAAGCAATATGTGAAGGAGATAAAGCCTTAATGCGCTCCATATCCTCAATATTGTCTTCACTGTATTTCTCTATTTCTTCTATTACTTTCACATTATCAACTAAAATCTTTAGTTCCTCATCACAATCAATGTCCACATCTGAATTTGTTAAAATACATGATGGTTTCGCATCGTGTAGCATAAATGAAATACGATCTGACGGGTAATCTGGATCTAATGGAAGGTATCCCGCACCAGCTTTAAGAACAGCTAGTAAGCTTACAACCATATTTAAAGATCTCGGCATCGCTAAAGCAACGAGTTGATCAGGACCGACTCCTTTTGCTATTAGCAAACGAGCAATTTTATTCGCTTTTCTATTTAACTCTTCATAACTTAGCGTTGTATCTTCAAAGACGACAGCAATAGAATCTGGACTTACATGGGCTTGCTTTTCAAATAATTGTGGCAATGTCATTTCAGGTACAATTTGAAAACCACCATTCCACTTTTCTAAAACTGTAGTTCGCTCTGCTAAAGTTAATATTTCTAATCTGCCAATTGATTGATCCGGATGTTTTGCCGCATCATCTAATAACAGAATGAATCGTTCTATTAGTTTTTGAACCGTTTCACGTTTATACAAATCAGTACTGAACTCCAATAAACCGTCTAAGCCATTTGGCGTACCATCAGCTCCAGTACTTTCACTAATCTCAAATGTTAAATCAAATTTTGCAGAACCAACGCTTTGAATTTCAAGGTTTGCTTCTAAATCTGGTACATCAAACGTTGCTTCTGGCGTATTTTGGAAAGCTAACATAACTTGAAACAGCGGATGACTATTTCGAGTACGTACTGGGTTTAACATTTCAACGAGTCGTTCAAATGGAACATCTTGATTTTCATAAGCAGCAAGGTTTGCCTGCTTCACTCTATTTAATAATTCTTTAAAACTTGGATCTCCTGAAGTATTTGTACGTAACACTAATGTATTTACAAATAAACCGACTATATCCGAGAGTGCATCGTCGTTTCTTCCAGCGATCGGACTGCCAATTGGTATATCAGTTCCAGCACCTAATCTTGTAAATAGCGCACTTAGTCCCGCTTGCAACACCATAAACAAACTAACCCCGTTTTTACGTGCAAGCTCTACTAACCTACGATGCATATTTTCATCTACATGAAAATGAATTGTCTCACCACGATAACTCATTTCAATTGGACGCTGAAAATCTGTAGGTAACTCCATTTGATCTGGTAAACCTTTTAGTTCCTCTTTCCAAAAATCTAATTGTGTTGAAATAAGACTCTCTGGTGTAGCTTCATCACCTAATAACTGTTGTTGCCATAGTGAATAATCTGCGTATTGTACTGGAAGTGTCTCCAGCTGAACTTTGTCACCTTGACATCGTGCTTTATAAGCCGCTGTAAAGTCTCTCGTTAACGGTTGTAATGACCATCCATCTCCTACAATATGATGTAAAAGAATTAGTAATACATGTTCGTTTTCACTCACTTTAAAAAGTTGCAAACGAATTGCTGGTTCGATATCAAGATTAAAACTATATCTTACAGCTTCAGACAGTGTACTTTCTAATTCATCCTTACATGTATTTGTTATAATCATTTTTAAATTCAATTTATCCATTTCTAGAATTTTTTGATATGAACTGCCAAGTGAATTCGGGAAAATCGTTCTAAGTGTTTCATGTTTCTCAACTACATCATAAAAGGCACCTTGCATTGCTTCCTCGTTCAAATTTCCAGACATACGAATGACTAACGGAATATTATAAGTAGGACTTGGACCTTCTAAACAATTTAAGAACCATAATCTGCGCTGTGCAAATGAGAGTGGAACTTCATTTGGTCTACTTACTTTCTTAATAGCTGGTCTTGCGCTTTTTGCACGATCCAATTGTTTCGCTAATTCAGCAACAGTTGGCGATTCAAATAGTTTCCCTATTCCTAATTCCACACTTAACGTTTCACGAATTCTTGTCATTAAACGAGATGCAAGAAGCGAATGACCACCCATTTCAAAGAAATTATCATCAATGCTAATTCGCGAAACACCAAGTATTTCTGCAAATAAATCACATAATATTTCTTCTTTCGGATTTCTAGCAACTCTCTCATTGTTCATTCCATTAAAATCAGGAGCAGGTAATCTCTTTCTATCAAGCTTACCATTTGGCGTTAACAGTAATTCTTCTAGCACAACAAATGCTGATGGTACCATATAATTCGCTAAACTTTCTGAAACATAAGAACGAATTTCTGAAAGATTAATCGTTTCCTTCTCCTCGGCAACGATATACGCAATGATTCGTTTATCATTTGGACGATTTTCTCGTACCATTACTACCGCTTGTTGTATATTTTCATGTCGTTGTAATACCGTTTCAATTTCAGCTAATTCAATTCGGAAACCGCGAATTTTAATTTGATGATCTGCACGACTAATGTACTCTAGCACACCATCGTTACGCCATTTCACAAGATCACCTGTGCGGTACATACGTGCTCCTGGTTCTCCATAAGGATTTGCAACAAACCGTTCAGCTGTTAACTCAGGTTTTCCTAAATATCCGTTCGCAAGCCCTTTGCCTGCAATATATAATTCACCGATAACTCCAGGTGGAACTGGTTGTAACCCTGCATCCAATACATACAATTCTGTATTCCAAATTGGCTTTCCAATAGGAGGTATACCACTTTCACTTTCATCAATGTTCATGAAAGTAGACCAAATTGTCGTTTCAGTTGGTCCATATAAGTTTGTAATAGAGCAACCTAATTCTATTAATTTATGTGCTAAATGTGCTGGAAGTGCTTCACCACCAACGAGCACGTTTAACCCTTGTAACCTCTCTGGAGATTCAGTTACTAACGCCTGCCACAACGTCGGTGTAGCTTGCATAATTGTCGCTCTTTCTTCTTGTAAAAGTGTCGCTAACGCCGAAGGCTCTTGGATTACCTCTTTTTGAGCAATTGTTATACTTGCACCACTAATAAGAGGTAAATAAATTTCTAAAGCAGAAATATCAAACGCAAACGTGGTAACTGCTAATAAATGATCGTTTTCATTAAATGAAAGCGTATGTTGCATAGCTAATAAGAAGTTACTTAAACCTTTCATAGGAACAATTACACCTTTTGGCTTCCCTGTTGATCCTGAAGTGTAAATTGTATACGCTGGGTTTAAAAGTGATTCATCATTTTTAAATGGTATATTCATATGAGAATATGTTTTTAACGCTATTTTCGTTTCTTCGCTATCTAATATGATTTTTTTAATATCATTTTCTATAACTAAAGTAGATGAAACAGATGAATGTGTTATGATACAAACCGGATTTGCATCATTTACTATATAATTAGTTCGCTCGGCTGGGTATTCTGGATCTATCGGTAAATACGCTGCACCCGTCTTTAGAACTGCTAGCATACTAACTACCATTTCTATTGATCTTGGAAATACTAAGGCTACAAACTGATTTGCTTGTATTCCTTCTTCTACTAAATAGGTTGCTAATTCATTCGCTCGTTCATTTAGCTCTTTATACGTAAGTTTTATCCCGTTACAAGTAACTGCTATTTTATTTGGATTTTTTTGTACTTGTTTTTCAAATAATATAGGTAGATTAATTAGCTCTTCAGCTTTCTTAGTTTCATTCCATTCCAATAAAACTTTATGATTTTCTTCAGGAAGAGTAATGTTTATTTTTCCAATCGGCTCGTCTTTGTGATAATTATTTATCACTAATTCTAATAAATTCATAAATCTTTCTTTATGCAATGCTAGTTCCGTATCGCTATATACTTCCGGATTCGCATCAAAATGAATCATTAACTCATTTTCATCGAAGCGCTTATATACATTTATCGATAAATCATCGACAGGTCCTGCTGATAAATTATGTGTAATACCACGATTCCCAGCAAAGTTAAGCCCGTAATCAAAAGGCATAACATTCACTAACGGCCCAAACAACCTTTGATTTTCACCTAGTAACTTTAAGTCTCTTCTTAATTCCTCATGACGATATTTATGATGACGACGTATATCTCGAATTTCTTCAGAAACTTGCTGTATTAATTCTGCAAAAGTTATATTTGGAGTTAACTTTAGACGAAGTGGAACTAAATTCATTACCATGCTAGGTGTATGAATAGATACAGAACCTAGACGCCCCATCATCGGTAAACCTAAAACAATATCATTTGCACCTGTTAATTTATGCATATAAATACTTGTTACGGCTACAACAAATTCGGGCCAACTCGTTAACGAAATATTGATATCTTCTAGTAAAGTTTTCGTACTAGCATTTGATAAATAAGCAGTTTCTCGTAAAAATCCATTTGATGTTCTCGGCGCTCGTTCTGCTAAACTTACAACTTCCGGTTCATCTGCAAACTTTTCTAGCCAAAAAGTACGATCTTCCTGAAATTGTTTAGATTCACGATACTCATTATCTTCTTGTACAATTTTTGCAAGAGAACCAAATGGCTTTTCATTCTTGTTTATTTCTTCTATAAGTGATGTATACTCATTCGCTACCTTTTGGCTAAGAAGTGAAAATCCATAGCCATCCATCACAATGTGATGGATGCGCTGATACCAAAAGAAACGATTATTTTCAACTTGAATAAGTACTTCAGTAAATAATTTATCCTCTTTTAAATCCACAGGCATAGATAAATCATTTTCCATCCATACCTTAGCAACTTCTTCAGGGTTTTTTTCTTTACGAACGTCAATAAAATGCATATGAAACTTTGACGATTCCTCAATAACTTGCCATGGGCCAATTTCATCCTCTTCGAAACGAACATGAAGTGCTTCTGCTTCTGTTACAACTTTACGTACAGCTAATTCGAAAATTTCTTGATTAATCGTTCCGTTTATTTCTACATATTCCCCAGTATTATAAATCGGATTAAGCGGATCTAATTGTTGCGCAAACCACATACCAGACTGCGCAGATGATAACGAATGACGAATCTTTTGACTGTTAGGCATTCTTTACTACCCCTTTATTATGTAGTCTATTTGTTACAGCACCTGTGCTGCTTGTGAAGATAATACACGGTACCAATCGGCAACTGTTGGACGTTCTGCTAAATCTGCAAAAGTGATTTCTTTCCCTTCGCGACGCCACTTCTCTACTAAACTCATAATTCTGACCGAATCAAGTCCTCTATTTAATAAATCTTCATCCACTTCAATACTCTCTACTGGCTCACGGAGTAGTTGTGCAACTAGTTCATGCACTTCCTGTAAAGTGATTCCTTCACTCTCAGCACCTTTTAAACTTTGTAAATCTTTTAATAGTAAGTTTGTTGATGTCGTTACTGCACATCTATTAGATGCATACTGCAATGCTTGTCTATGATGCTCTAGTGAAAAATCAGCAACTGCATCTGCTACAAAGAATGGCTGGATACCATCCATAAACGCTTCACAAGCTGTTAAAAGGCAGCCAATATGCGCATAAATACCGCAAATGATGAGTTGATCTCGTCCTTGTTCATTTAAAATTTCTAATAGATTCGTCTTTTTAAATGCACTATATCTCCATTTTGTTAGGAATATATCATCCTCATCAGGAGTAAGTTCATCGACAATTTTCTTTTTATCCGGTCCAGCAGGAATACCGTCACCCCAAAAATCTTGTAATAACCCTCGTTGTTCTAACGTTTGTCCACCAGGTTGTGCAGTATAAACAACTGGTATACCAAGTTCCTTACATCTTTCTCTTATCACCTTAATATTTGAAATTAGTTCTACCTTTGGCGATTTTTTATCGCTATATGCATCAAGAAAATACTCTTGCATGTCATGGATTAGAAGAACTGCACGTTTCGGATCCGGTGTCCAATTTACTTTATTTTTTGGTAGTTCTGATTCAACTGGCATTTTATATACTGAAATAGATGGGATAGCCATCTAATCACTTCCTTCCGATTTTCATTATTGTTTTACTATAATAAGTTTTTCAGCAATGACTTTACGTAATTCTTTTTTACTTACTTTTCCAACACCCGTTTGCGGGAATGATTCAATAAATTCGATTCGATCGGGAATCTTATAAGCCGCAATGCCTCGTTCTCTTAAGAAGATTTTTAATTCATTTGCAGTTAGGGCTTGTCCACGAGCGATAACAAAAGCACAAGTACGCTCTCCTAAATAATCATCAGGCATAGATACAATAGCTACATCATGTACTGCATCGTGTGCTAACAGATGATTTTCAACTTCTTCCGCAGCAACCTTCTCACCACCACGGTTAATTTGATCTTTATCTCTTCCTTCTACAATGATGTAACCTTGTTCATTTACTTTCACAAGGTCACCTGTGCGATAAAAACCATCTTCTGTAAATGATCTTGCATTATGCTCTTCCGCTTTATAATAGCCACGAATTGTGTATGGCCCTCGTGTTAATAAACTACCTACTTCACCAGACTTAACATCCTTATCATTTTCATCAACAACTCTTACTTCATCGAATGTAGACATCGGTCTACCTTGTGTATGAATAATAATTTCTTCTGGATCATCTAACCTTGTATAGTTTACTAATCCTTCTGCCATACCGAACACTTGTTGTAACGTACATCCGAATGTAGGGCGTATTCGTTTTGCAACTTCAGCGCTAAATTTCGCTCCACCTACTTGAAGTACTTGTAGGCTCGATAAATCTTTGGTACGCGAATCAACTGCATCAAGCCAAATCATTGCTAATGGTGGTACGAGAGCGGTAATCGTAACTTTTTCTTTTTCGATAAGAGCAAATGCCTCATCTGGACTACCTCCAGTTGCCAACACTACTTTTCCACCCGCATAGAAAGTTCCAAACGTTCCAGGAGAACTCAGCGGATAATTGTGTGCTACTGGAAGAACTGCCATATAGACACTTTCTGCATTTAAATTACAAATTTCAGCGCTAACACGTAAACTATAAATATAGTCATCATGTGTTCTAGGAATTAATTTTGAAAGTCCTGTTGTCCCTCCTGATAATTGGAGAAACGCAACATCACTCGGATGAACTTCTGGTAATGAAACCGGATCCATGTAAAGTTCATTTATGTTCACAAATTCTTCTTTTTCCCCTACTACGATTACATGTTGTACAGTAGGAACTTTTTCTTTCACTTCTCTTGCTAATTTTCGGTAATCAAACCCAAGTACCTTATCTGAAATAACGTAAGCGCTCGCCTCACCAAACTCGCAAAAATAACTAATTTCACTGCTTCGATGTGAAGGTAGTGCAAAAACAGGAAGCGCTCCAATTCGAAATAGTGCAAAACATATTTCGAAAAACTCTATAATGTTAGGTAATTGGATTACAACTCGATCCTCTTGCTTTATTCCTAAATTCAGTAAACCTGCAGCTAAGCGATCTACTTTTTTATCAAGTTCACTATAGGTTATTTGTGTATTACTACTTACAATCGCAATTTGATCTCCATGTTTTTCAGCGCGTTCTCTTAACATCGAACCAAATGTTTCTCCAAGCCAACATCCTTCTTCTCGATAAAGATCTGCAAATTCTTTTGGCCATTCCGTATAACCTGCTAACATTCTTTCTTCCCCCCTACTTTTCATTCACTGAGCTATCACTTAACCCTAAAGCTTTCAACATTGTTTGGAATTTAGCTGATGTTTCTGCTAACTCTTCTTCTGGCTTTGATTCAGCAACAACTCCAGCACCTGCATATAAACGAAGTGTATTCTCTTGCACTTCAGCACATCGAATTGTAACAATCCATTCGCCATCTCCATTTAAATCGCTCCATCCTAGCATTCCTGTAAAGAATTCACGGTCAAATGGCTCAATTTTTTGAATAGCCTCTCTCGCTTCTTCCATTGAAGTTCCGCAAACTGCTGGCGTAGGATGAAGAGCAATTGCTAATTCTAAAGAAGAAGTATTTGGATCCTTAAGTTCACCTTTCACTTCTGTAGACAAATGCCACATGGCTTCACTATGAATAACTGATGGTCTATCTGGAACGTGTAATGTATGACAGTACGGACGAAGCGCAGCGGCAACCGCTTCAACTACTACCGCATGTTCATGTAAATCTTTTGGAGAAGAAAGTAATTCCTCTACTCTTCTTTTATCTTCTACTGGGTCCTCGCTTCGTGGTCTTGAACCAGCTAATGGATTAGAAACGACTTGCATACCCCTACGTGAAACGAGCAATTCAGGGCTTGCTCCAATTAACGTCTTACTTTTCTCGTTTTCATCTTTCGGTAAATTAACAGCAAATGTGTAGCCGTGCTTATTATGCTCTGCTAATTTTCGAAGAAGTTTTTGCTTATCAATCTTTTCGGAAGATTTAACATCTAACGATCTAGATAGAACGATTTTCTTTAAATTTCCGTCCTGAATTTTTTCAATCCCTTGCTTCACACCATTCATATAAGCTTCAGGCTCTGGAACGGGTGTCATTTCAAATGTCAATTCCTCATTTGGTTCAATCTGATTAGTTACCTCTAATTGTAAACAATCGGAAATTCTGCTATATTCCGGTACGATAAGTTGAACTTCTTTTCTACGATCAAATGGCAAAGCACCTACAACGATAGGATTTGGATTTCCATCTTGTTTGGCATTACTTAATACCGCCTTTACAAGCTCTGGAAAGCTTTCGATTTCACTATGTTTTACTGTAGTAAACGCTCCTTCTGTCAATATCGTTCGATTTGGTGAAGCGAAAAAGAATGAAGATTCAGTCTTATATGCTTCTAAAAGTTTTTCTGACAGTTCCTTTACGGCTGTAAGTTCATTCATAGTATAATAACCTCCTGAATTTTTTATTAAGCTCCTAATGTAGCTCCGCCATCGACACATAAATTGTGCATTGTAATATGACTCGCTTTATCTGAAGCTAAAAACAATACTGCTTCAGCAATTTCTGAAGGTTGTGCAATTTTTTGTAACGGAATTCCGAGTCTATATGTATTTTGAGAACCAGCAATTATATTTTCAGCTCCATTCTCATCAGCCCATAGTAATCTTTGCATTTCAGTTTCAGTAGAACCAGGAGAAACTATGTTACAGCGAACATTGTATGCTGCAAGTTCTAACCCTAAACATTTCATAAACATCGTCGTTGCAGCTTTTGATGCAGCATACGCAGCCATCTCCATTCTCGGAGTATTTGCCGCATTTGAACCTACTGTAACAATTGCCCCTGACTTCCTTAACATCATATGTTTACTTATTGCTCGGGACATATAGAAAACGCCTGTAGTATTTACAGAGAATGTTTTATTCCAATCTTCGTCACTTAAAGAGTAAATTGGTCCCATACGTAATACCCCTGCAACATTTATTAATATATCTATAGGACCTAGGTCATTTTCAATATGATTGACTAGCTCTTCAACAGCAACGCTATCACTCACATCTAAATGAAATGTCTTAATACGCAGTTCATTTATTTTATAATCATCTAAAAGCATATTAAGTCCTTTTTCATTTTGGTCAACTGCAATAACTGTAGCTCCTTTTTCTAAAAACATTTTTGCTACAACACTACCTATACCTTGGGCTGCACCTGTTACTAAAACGGTTTTCCCTTCAAATTCCTCTAAGTTCATCTCCTCTATCCTTTCATATAAAAATTATCTAATCAAACAACATAAATGATAACAATTTTCATTATCACTGATGATGTAAAAAATAATACACTTACTAAACTAATTGGTCAAGTATGTTTTTTATTACATAATCATAGAAAAGAAAACAAATTCACCAATTGATAATGATTTTCATTTTCTTTATCCGCACCGAAATGATAATGTTTCTCAATATACTTGTCAATCTTTTTTTATTTTTCAGATAAAGTATTTTTACGTTTCTATATAAGATTGCATCTATAATCTTTAAAAAGTGCTTTAATTAAAAATTAAATCCATAATTCCTTCGCATCTTTTTTGAAATTCAAAAAGAAAAACTGCAGATTTCTTCATCTACAGTTTTTCTTTTCTCAATATTTTTCTGAAAATATCTCATTTTACATCTTGCATTTCTCAATGAATGTCATGTATATAATCTAAGATTTAGTAAAAGTTTCATATATTATGTATCACTTTATAATATTCCAGTATAATCCAACGAGATGTTTTACTCGCTTTTTTCATCAGGAAAATTCCGAAAATTATAAAGACTAGGTAGAGAAAATCAATTAAAAAATAGTTCATAAAGAAAAAAGGAAGTAGTTTGTCAGCCACTTCCCTTTCATAATTTTATAATATACCGTAAAAAAAGCACCCTATTTAATAGGGTACTTTTTAGTTATAGTAGTGTAATAGAAGATTTAAACACTTATGCTACGCTGCGATACTCTTCTTCTTTTTCTTTTTTCTCATTAGGTGCTTGAATTAAAATTGCGATAATAAATGACACGACACATAATACGCCGATCACCATGAAAGTTGGTTTGAATCCACCTAGAATTGCACCGATAAAGGAACCTGCGAGCGCTCCAAATCCAAAGCCTTGATACACGATTCCGTAGTTCTTACTATGGTTTTTCATACCGAAGAAATCACCAACAATAGCTGGGAAAATAGTGATATTTCCACCAAAGCAAAACGCTACACTTGCTACACAGACGAAGTAGATACCATAATTTAAATCTACGAAACTTAGAACCAAGACTGAAGTCGCCATAGCAACAAAAGTACCAGTAACGATTTTTAAACGGCCGATTTTATCTGATAACGGTCCTAGAATGATACGACCTAATGTATTGAAGATTGCAACCATAGCCACCGCATTAGCTGCTGTTGCTGCGCTAAGCCCTACAAGTTGAACACCGATGTCTTTTACCATGCCAATTAAGTATAAGCCACTCATACATGATGTAAATAACATAATAAATAATAAGTATACTTGTTTTGTGCCTAACATTTCTTTTGTTGTATATTCCTTAGTTTTTGTTTCATGAACTGCACCTTGATCAGCGGCTTGATGGATTAAACAAGCGCCAATCACAATCATAGCTGTAACAATTAAGCCCCAGTATATAAACGCTTGCGATACACCAACTGAATCAATTAACTTTGCGTTTATGTATTTAAAAATTAGGCTACCTGTACCATATGCAGAGACAGATATACCGGCGATTAAACCTTTACGCTCTGGAAACCACTTTATTAAATTGGATAGTGAAGTAATATATGCTGTACCATCTGCGTAACCTACAACAACTCCTGCTAGTACATAAAGTAATATTAATGAGGAAGCTTGTGAACTAAGCACTAATCCCATTCCTAATGCTAGTCCAGCTATCATAATAAGTTTACGAAGTCCCCATTTTTCTTGCAATTTACTCGCAAACAAAGTTGAAAACGCTAAAGAAAGGCTAGTAATTGAGAAAGTTATAGCAACAGCGTTAAGACTCCAACCGTATTTACTAACTAAAGGCTGATTGAATAAGCTCCATGTATATATCGTTCCAAGCCCCATTTGTACTATGACTGTGCCAAGAACAACAAGCCATGGATTAACCGATGCTTTTTTCATACCGTCTCTCCTCCTCTTTCTATTTCAATGCTATTCGCTAAATATGCTTTTTTCATTTTCATTTTCGCCACCTCATTCGATTTAACAACTTCATTGTATAGGATGTTACCGATTATGTAAGCACTTACAAGACGGAGCGTCAAATATATGGAACCAGTTACATAAAACGAAGGGTGAAATACAAAAAACTGCTTGTTAAATACGTAGCAGCTTTTATAATGTTTTGCATCAGTACGACTTACGGTGGCTTTTACATCCTCTTTTACAAAAAAATTTTATCGAATTATACCATGGCTGGACTTCAATATTTTGCTTATCCTATACAAACAAAAAACATCCTAGTCTTATTTAACTCTTCAGCGTTTATAACATGTTGCGTCTGTATTTCTTGATACAAATCATTTAATAGTCTTGTAATCTGGCTTCTCGTTACAATGCTTGTAATCAAAAATCCCATCATTTCTACTTCCGTATATCTTGTTTTTCTAACGAAACATACAGAATTACAACGTTTTTACAATTTTCTACATAAAAACAGAAAATATATAATTCATTTACATAATGTTGCACTTTAATTTTTATTAAACAACAAATATTTTATTGATAAATAAAATTAAACATTCACTAATATATCTATACGTGGTTTAATATATATAATAAACAAACATTTCTGTCTTTTATAAGGAGGTACTATGAAAGCAAACGTAGGGGATACTATACTATTTCAACGAAATAACTTAAAGATCACAGCATCTGTACTAAAACTATACACTGAATCGGTCTTAGTTGAAGTTACAGATGTAAGCGGTGGTACTTTTGAATTTGAGCGAACAATTGTAAATCATAAAAACTATAAAATTTTAAATGCAAATAAATAAAACAATACAAAATAGCCCCTGCTTAACAGCGGAGGCTATTTTGTATAATAACACTTCATTAATTTACATATCCTAAAACACTAACAATCTTGCTTGCTTTTAAATTATTAATGTAATAATAAATTTCTAATCCTCTTCTTTCAGCTCTTAGCACTTTACCTTTCATTTTTGATAAATGCTGTGAAACAGTCGATTGAGGAATATTTAATATTTCTGTTAATTGTGTTACATTACAAGTTTTGCGTGCACTTAATTCATTTACAATTTGTAATCGTATTGGATGCGCCATTATTTTTAAAATGTCCACATCTTCTTCAGTAACTAAACTTTTTTTTATCTCGCTCGTATATGTTGTCATAAGACATTCCCCTTTTATTTGAATTCCTTTTTATTAAAATCTGCTTCTAAATAAAATATTATCTCAAATATACAACCCTTATATAGAAATAATAGGATTTTGATTATTTAAAAACAGCAATGCTATATAATTTTATTTATTTGGTACATATACATAATACAATTTCAATTTGTGCTGCATGTGAAGTTAGCGTAAATTTAGGATGAAGATTTTTCAAATAATTGAAACTCTTTTTGATACTATAAGATTCATTTAACTTTCTATAATTTTTTATTATAAAACAAAAAACAACTAGATGATTCTACATATAACTATCCAGCTTTTTTAACACATGTTAGGCATTTGTATATACTATTACAAAACACATTATTATTGAGGGGGAATTTATATGCCAACACCGTCACAAGAACAAGTTGAAGAAGCTCGTGAAACGTATGTCAGTCGTATCATATTGGTTGGCGGATCAACTTTATTTTTAGTAGGTGGTGTAATATCGGCAATTTCAGCTTTTAAAACTTATAATCGCTTGGAAAATACGCCACCTTCTCCAAATGATTCATAATTGCATCGTTCATTCCTTTATATAATAAAAATGCCGCCTCTACTATAGAGACGGCTTTATATAAAAACATTATTAAATTCATTTGAACTTTATTGAAAAAACGTTATACCGATTTGGTACAATGTTCAAAGTAATGATAGATACTTTCAATTTGACAAGCTTATTTCACCACAAACCTCGTCTGACTACACCCATCCTTCTGCTTCGTGACCTCTAATACAGCTGGCATTGCGTTTTTCAGTTCTTGCACGTGTGAAATGACACCGATAAAGCGACCTGATTTTTGCAAGTCGATTAGGGCGTCAACTGCTTTCGTTAATGACTCTTCATCTAATGAGCCGAATCCTTCATCGATAAACATCGTTTCGATGGAAATACCACCCTCATACGCTTGAATTACATCTGCCATTCCAAGTGCTAAGCAAAGTGATGCGTTAAATTTCTCACCGCCAGATAATGTTTTTACATCTCGGGTTTGATCTGTATATGCATCGTATACATCTAAGCCTAATCCACTCTGTCGATTCCTCTTTTCAACTCGTTCGCTTCGTTTTAAATAAAATTGTCCATTTGATAATTTACGTAGTCGTTCGTTCGCAATTTGAACAATTTGTTCTAAATACTCAATTAAGATGTAACGTTCAAAGGATATACGACTATCGTTATCCCCTTTCATTACTTCATATAAATCAACAAGTTCTTGGAATGCTTTTTCTTCCTCATGAATTTGTTCATCAATTCGTTTAATATTTTCATGTAAATCCGTAATATATGATACGGCATTTTGAGCACGTTGTCGTTTTTCTTTAATAATATCAAGGTTAATTTCCAATTCTTTCACTTGCTCATCTAATGAAGAAATGTCCATATACTCTTTATCTTTTAAGTCTGCCTTTAATTCTTCAATTTGTTTTGTAAGTACTTCTAGAGATGAGTAATAACTTTGGATTTCTTGTTGTAACTTATCCATCTCAGCATCATTTAATTTAGATTCTGTATATGTTAATTGATCTGTAAATCCGCTTTGTTCTAGCTCTTTCATAAAGCGTGTGAAAGTCTCTTCTTTCTTCTCTTTTGCACTATTAAATTGATTAGAAGCACTATCATGTTCTACTTGAATACGTATATTTTCATTTTGCAAATGTTGATACGCTTCTTGTACTTTCTCCCATTCATCTTCCATTAACCTGAGTTCTTGCAGAGCTTGGTCAAACTGTACTTTCCAAGCTTGTACCGTTTGCAAGCTTTCCGGAATATTTTGCTTATCATGTTCATATGACGTACGAAGCTGCATACACTCCATTTCAGTACGGTGCTGTATTGTTTCTACTTCACGCTTTTGTTTCTGGAGTTCTTCCACTTTTTCTTCTACGCTTTTTATATTCACAGCAATTTTCTTACGTGTTTCTTCACTTGCTTTTAACGTATTAACTTCTGCTGCTAATTGCTTTCCTTTTTGAACGAGCGCACTATATGTTTCTACTAATTCTTCTGAGCGATACCCTCGCTTTAGCACTTCTTCTATCACTTGTTCATATTGAACTCGATAAAAATTCCACTTTTCTTCTAATTGAACATGCGATTTTTCCGCAACGTTTTTCTTTTCTCTTAGCTCATTTAACGCTTTTTCATCAATTGCATTACTTTGCTCTGTAGCTTTTTTCGGGTGATCCATACTACCACATACTGGACAAGATTCACCATCATGTAAATGAAGAGCTAATATACCAGCTTGTTCACTTAACCAGCGGCGTTCCATATTTTCATATGCACTAACTGCCTGTTGCATCTTATGAAACGCAATTTCTTTTTCTTGCTCGTATTTTTGTTTTTCTTGCCATACATCATATGCCTGCTTTAATACTTTTGCATCTTCTCGCATATTCGTTAGTTCTTCTACTTTAGCTACATATTGTTCAAGCGCTACTTCTAATTGCTGTAATTCGCCAGACATTCTTTGTTTTTCATTTGTATGCACTTCTAGTTGTTCATCTAACTTTTGCATACCTTCTTTTAATTTTCCTATTTGAATTTCAGCATTTTGCAAATTCAACTTTTTCTCAGCTAATGATGCAATAATTGGTTGTAACTCTTCTAGTCTTTGAACTTGTTTTTTAGCATTTTCTCGCTCAGATGCCTTATTCTTTAATGCTTCATATTTCTCCTGGGCAAGTTCAAAACTGTTCATTATAAGTTCTTTTTTTGTGATTATCTGTTTTAACAAACTTTCAGACTGCTGTTCATGTTGCATCGCTTCCTCATACCATTGCTCAAATGGTAATAATCGCTTCGCCTGCTCCGCATGTTTAAAAGATTTTTCTTTCATTTCGATTACGGCACGATTTTCTTGTAAAGTACTGTATTTCTCATTCTTTTGTTCTAAATCTTTGAATTTCTCATTTACAGCTTTTGCTGCATGAAAACGTGCCTCTGCTTCTTTTAATTGTTTCGTTTTGTCATTTTGTTCTACGTGTAATTGCTCAACCTCTGCATTGTACCAAATTGTTTCTTGTTCTAATGCCTCTACTACTTGATGTGTATTTACATGCTCTTGCTCCACTAATGTCTCTAATAATGCTCCATCACGTATTGGTAATTTAAATACATTACGGAAATATAGCTCACGTTCTTTTTGTTTTTCTTGTAAGACGTCTTTCCATTGTTTACGCTTTTGATCTAATAACTCTCGCATTAATTTATAACGATCTGTTTTAAAAATGCGGCGTAATATTTCTTCTTTATTTTCCGTTTCAGATGTTAATAATTTTCGGAACTCTCCTTGCGGTAACATGACAATTTGGCTAAATTGATGTTTACTTAATCCAATTAAATCTTCAACTTTTTTATTTACATCCGTTACATGAAAACGATCGACACATGGAACTTTTTCCTCATCAATTACTTCATATAATTCGACTGCATGTCCTGTAATTGTTTTATTCCCTTGTTTTTTATGGCCCAGTTGTCGTTTTATTTCATAACTTTTCCCTTTTAACTGAAAAGTTAATTCCACACTTGTATAAACATTATCATCAGCAAATTGGCTACGAAGCATGTTTGTATCACTGCGCTCTTCTCCACTAGCCTCTCCATATAATACATAACAAATCGCATCAAAAATCGTTGTCTTTCCAGCTCCTGTATTTCCAGAAATAGCGAAAATACGATGCTCACCAAGATCTTTAAAATCGATTACTTCTTTCTGTTTATATGGACCAAATGCGGTCATTATAAGCTGAATCGGTCTCATCCACGCTCACCTTCCCGTTCTTGCACTGTTTGCAAAACATCTAAAAATAGACGTTCTTTCTCTTCTGATAAATCTAGCCCTTTCATTTCTTTATAAAATGCTTTTAAAAGAGATAAATCATCCGTTTTATGTCTTGAAACAGTTACTTCATTTTCATCTGTGAACTCTCGTCTTTGAATAGATCTTTCAACATGCATTGCATTTGGGTATACAGAACGTATTTTTTCCATTGGCTGCAAGACAGGATTTTCATCTAATAATTTCACAAATACATAATCTTCATTTACTGGATGAAGCAATAAATCGTCTATTTTCGCTTCTACTGTACGCATTTTACGACGTGGTGTAAGTAAACGTTTTTCAATTGTTGTTTCACCTTTTTCATCCAGTTCCACAATATAATATCCTTTTTTATGCTTTTCTTCAGAAATAGAATATGCAAGTGGTGAACCTGAATAACGAATTGTCTCATTACGTACAAAATGCGCTTGATGTAAATGGCCGAGCGCCGTGTAATGGAACTTATCAAAATAATGGCTATTTACATATTCAGCACCACCAATTGAAAGTGGTCGTTCTGCATCACTCGTATTTTCCTCTGCCTCTCCTGAAGAAGTTACAAATGCATGTCCTACAAATATGTGTCTCGCTTCTTTATCCATTGTTTCAGAGAGTTCGTTCATAAAAATACGCATCGCATCATCATGAGAACGAACATCTTCATTTTTCAATATATGTCTAACAATACTTGGATCTGCATACGGAACGAGATGGAAATGAACCTCTCCGTATTCATCATTTAAAACAACAGGATTGTATGGAAACTGGAATTGTCCAACAATATGTAATCCTTGTTTTTTCATTAAATTGCTACCAAAATGTATGCGGTCTGGACTATCGTGGTTTCCTGCAACTGCGATTACTGGTGTTTGTAAATCAATAACTATCTTTTGTAATACATCATTTAATAAGTCTACTGCTTCTGTAGGTGGAATTGCTCGGTCATATAAATCTCCTGCAATAATTACAGCATCCGGTTTTTCTTCTTCAACAGCTTGTACAAACTGATCTAACACAATTTTTTGATCTTCAGTCATATATACACCATGAACAAGCTTACCTAAATGCCAATCCGCTGTATGAAAAAACTTCATATTACCCTTCTCCTTTTAGTTTACTGATTGTAGTGAAACAAGCTGATAGTTTAGTGTAGTTTTTCCGTTCTCCCATTCTAACTTTTGGACAATTGCACTACCGATTCTTTCTTCGTTTGATTTATATAAAGGTAATATTTCTTGAATAGTAAATAGATGATAACCATCTAAAATTAATTGAAATAAATTATCTTCTATATGTAATCTTACTTCTTTTTCATTTGAAATAATTTTTGTATGCATCTCAAATTTCATGCTAGATACAACCCCTTTTTTCTAATCTCTACATTTTAATAGTATAGTGGTCATGCAAGATTGACAAGTAAATACACCGCGATGTACATACTTTTTTAATTATAAATATTTTATGTTTTTTTACATAAAATACGGTATGTGAAATTATTAATCTATAAAAATAAAAATGCCATTCAGGCATCCTTATTTTTGTAAGTACTCTTTCATAACGTAGTACAATACAGTTATTAAGACAATCGCTACAAAAAACGCGAATACGGCCACAACATACCCATCTTTATTTAATAAAAAACATATGGAAATAGATATTATAAAAATCGGAAACACGAGACGTACCTTAGCCTTCACTTCTTCTGTCGTATCTGTATGATGAAAATACTGTGTAATTCCTACCATAAGAGATGACAAAATAATAACCGACAATAGTAAAGGTCCTGGCATTCCGATCTCTCCTTTCTCTATTTCTAATTATATACAAACCCCACGCCCTTTAAAAGTTAGATAATTCAGCCTTTTAATCTTTTCTACATCCACTCTTTAATGTATTGTTACGCCACGTATACTAACTCAATATAAGTTATACATATAATAGCGCCTTCAACACGACATTTTCAAATAATAGCACTTACAGTAATGTTGTAATATTCCTCTTCATTCTCTGAAATCCTGCAAATATAACTCGTCAAAATATGCGATAAATAATAACACTAAGCACCTAATTTAGACAAAAATTATAGAGGACATTTCAGCATGTATCCAGAAATAAGAATAGGAAGATATATAAGGGAGGATTTATAATGACTGAACACGTTTTATTTTCTGTTAGCGAAAACGGCGTTGCATCTATTACTTTAAACCGTCCAAAAGCACTTAATTCTTTATCCTATGACATGTTACAACCAATTGGGCAAAAACTTAAAGAATGGGAGCAAGATGAGCGTATTGAACTCATCGTTTTAAAAGGAGCTGGGACGAAAGGTTTTTGTGCAGGTGGTGATATTAAAACGCTATACGAAGCACGTTCTAACGAAGTTGCATTACAACATGCAGAGCAGTTTTTTGAAGAAGAATATGAAATTGATACACTTATTTATCAATACAAAAAACCAATTATCGCTTGTTTAGATGGAATCGTAATGGGCGGTGGTGTCGGTCTGACAAATGGAGCTACGTATCGAATTGTAACAGAGCGTACGAAGTGGGCAATGCCTGAAATGAACATCGGTTTCTTCCCTGATGTCGGTGCTGCTTATTTCTTAAATAAAGCACCTGGATATACTGGTCGATATGTTGCTTTAACAGCATCCATTTTAAAAGCTCCTGATGTATTATATATTAACGCTGCTGATTACTTTATGACATCAGATTCATTACCAAATTTCCTTACCGCACTTGAAAATGTAAATTGGAAAAAAGAAGATGTACATACGCATTTAAAAGAAGTTATTCGTACATTGGCAACTGCTCCAAACTTAGATGGCAATCTTTCTTCTTCATTAGAAGAAATTAATTCGCATTTTGCATTCGATACAATTGAGGGAATCATTCAATCGTTAGAGAAAGATCAAAGTCCATTTGCCCAAACAACGAAAGAAAAGCTATTATCCAAATCCCCTGTTTCATTAAAGGTAACATTAAAACAGTTTATCGATGGCCAAGAAAAGTCAGTTGAAGAATGTTTCGCGACAGATCTTATACTCGCTAAAAACTTCTTGCGACATGAAGATTTCTTTGAAGGAGTACGCTCCGTTGTAGTTGATAAAGACCAAAATCCAAATTATAAATATAAACAATTAAGTGATGTTTCAGAAGAAGATGTAAATCGATTCTTTAACTTACTTAACGCCTAAACAAAAAGGCCATATAGAGTAGCTCACTCTCAGCTACTCTATATGGCCTCTTCTTTTCAGTTAAATAATTTTAAATATAATTTAATTTTATTTAACTAAAATATATGTTAAACTAACGTTAATCGAATTTTCTAAAAGCAACGAAGGAAGGCGGATAACATTTTGGAAAATTTTTTTCTGTTTATTATTATGTCTATATGTCTTATTATTCTACCCGGTCCTGATACAGCAATGGCTACGAAAAACACATTGGTTGCTGGCAAAATCGGTGGCGTAAAAACTGTTTTTGGTACTTGTGTTGCGCTTTTAATTCACACTTTAGCTGCTGTAATTGGTCTTTCAGCACTTATTGTGAAGTCTGCTCTTTTATTTTCTATTTTTAAATATGTTGGTGCTGTATATTTAGTCTATATTGGTATTAAAGCCCTTTTAGCAGTAAGAAACACAGAAGACTTAAATACAAATGACGTTCCAATAAATAATGACAATAAACATACTTCTTGCTTTCGCCAAGGGTTTCTTACAAATTTACTAAACCCTAAGGTTGCAGTCTTCTTTTTAACTTTTTTACCACAGTTTTTAAATCCAAATCATAATACATTTATACAACTTCTCGTTATGGGACTTACTTATCTCATTTTAACAGTCATTTGGTTTGCTTTTTATATATTTTTAATTGATAAAATTAGTGCTTTTATGAAAAAACCGAAGACACAGCGTTATATTCAAGGAATTACAGGAATCGTCTTAATTGGGTTTGGTATTAAATTAGCCTTTGAAAGAAATAGTTAACATAATACAAACGAAAATACACTACTCCATTATGAGTAGTGTATTTTCGTTTGTATTATGTTTATAATGAGTGGGAATGCACCCCACTCATTATCATTTCACTTTATTAAAACCAGCGCTCAGTTACAACTTTTTTACGTGTATAAAATTGAACGCCATCCGTACCATTTGTACCAAGATCTCCAAAGAATGAAGCTTTATTTCCTGCAAATGCGAAGAATGCCATTGGTGCTGGAACATTAACGTTTACACCAATCATACCAGCATCAATATTGTCTCGGAATGTTTGTGCATGTTTTCCATTTGATGTATAAATAACAGCACCATTCGCAAATTTCGATTGATTTGTCAGCTTAATACCTTCTTCTAAATCTTTTACTCTTACAATACTTAATACCGGAGCGAAAATTTCATCTTGCCAAATTTTCATTTCTTGATTTACGCCATCAAAGATTGTTGCACCAACAAAGTAGCCTTCTCCAACTTCTTCATTGATTTTACGGCCATCTACTAGTAAAGTTGCTCCATCTGCTACACCGCTATTAATATAGCCTAAAACACGTTCTTTATGAGATTCACGGATTAATGGTCCAACATAATTATCTTCGTTGAAACCGTCACCTACTTTTAGTTTTTTCGTCTCTGCTACTAGTACGTCGATGAACTCATCAGCAATTTCATCTACTACTGCTACTACTGAACATGCCATGCAGCGCTCTCCACTACTTGCAAACGCAGACCCAATTACACCTTGTACTGTTTTCTCAAGGTTGCAATCTGACATAACAACCGCATGGTTTTTCGCACCTGCTAACGCTTGTACACGTTTACCATTTTTTGTACCAGTTTCATATACGTAGCGTGCCACTGGCTCAGAGCCAACAAACGAAACTGCTTGAATATCTTTATTTTCTAAAATACTATTTACAACATCTTTTCCGCCTTGTACTAAATTTAATACCCCTTTTGGAAAACCAGCTTCATAGAATAACTCTACAAGTCGCTCAGCTAAAAGTGGTGTTCTTTCAGATGTTTTTAATACGAATGTATTACCGCAAGCAATTGCAAGTGGGAACATCCATAATGGAATCATCATCGGGAAGTTAAACGGTGTGATACCAGCAACAACTCCGATTGGGTAGCGCCAAATCGATCCATCAATTCCGCTAGCAATATTCGGAAGAGCTTGTCCCATCATTAAATTTGGTGCTGATGTTGCAAGTTCTACCGCTTCAATACCACGCTGTACTTCACCTGTTGCATCCGTTAGCGTTTTACCGTTTTCTAGCGTAATGATTTTTGCAAGCCCATCTTTATTTTCTTGTAACAGTTGTAGATATTTGTATAGTTGTCTTGAACGATTTGGAACTGGCACTTTAGACCATGTTTTGTATGCCGCTTTTGCCGCTTCAACAGCTTTTTCAACATCTTCTTTTGGAGAAAGTGGAACGTAAGCGATGATTTTTCCAGTTGCCGGATTTGGAACCGCTTCTACTTCCGTACCAGTAGATTCTACCCATTCGCCATTAATATGATTTTTCACTCGTTTAATTTCAGTTGTAATCATTATATTCTCTCCTTTTTTATCATGATTTTTATAAGTGCACTATTTTTGATTAGAAATTAATTGTTCGCTAACTTTCTTATATAAAGCAGCCATATCGTTTTCACCATATCCTGCCTCACTCGCTTCTTCATATACGTTTAATAGCATCTCACTTACTGGTAAGTGAAGTTCACTTTCTTTAGCTAAATCTACCGCAAATCCTAAATCTTTCTTTAATAAATTTACAGTAAAGCCCGGCTCATAATTTTCTGATGCAATGAAACTTTTATAATTACGCTCATAAATTCTACTTTGACCGTAACTTACATTTAAAATATCAAACATTTTATCTAAATCCATATTGTTCTTTTTCGCTAATGTTAAAGCTTCACTCACACCAGCTGTATAAAAACCAATTAATAGATTGTTAATTAATTTAACAGTTGTACCACTATCAATCTGCTCACTAACATGGAAAACATTCGCTCCAAGTACTTCCATGACAGATTCAGTTTTTTCATATACTTCTTTCGATCCACCAACCATAAACGTTAATGTACGGTTTTCTGCACCAATTACCCCACCACTAACAGGTGCTGCTAAAAAGTCTACTTTCTTTTTCTTCGCAGCCTCTTCTAACTGTTTGTTTAACTGTGGAGATACTGTACTTGTATCAATTAAAACTACATTTGAGTGGCTATTTTCAAATAACCCTTCTGCTCCAAAATATACTGCTTCAACAGCACGAGGTGACGGTAAACTTGTAAAAATCACATCACATGTCTCTGCTAGTTTCGAAATTGATAAACCGATAATTCCGCCTTCTTTTTCAAAGGAAGCTTCAGCTTCTTTATTCAAGTCCACTCCGTATACTGTGTAACTTGATTTAACTAAATTTTTAGACATTGGAAGACCCATGTTACCTAAACCGATAAAGCCAATCTTTTTCATATCGCTTTCCTCCTATTTACACAATATATTTCCCGCGATTTATAATAGCTTTCGCAATATCTCTCTTTTTCGTAAATAAGTTCGTGTATAAAGGCACTAATAATTGACGGATTTCAGCTAAAACTACACTTCTATCTTGTTCTTCTGTGACAGCTGCTGAAAGAATGGAAATCGCAGCTTCTTCTACTTTACGATATCCTTCTTCACAAATAACATCTGTTATCATTTGCTTCGTACGCTCTTTTTCCTCACCATTTTTACTAACTGCTTTCCTCGTACGTAAAAATGCTGATTCCATGACGTACACGTCCGTCAACATATTTGATAATACGCGTGAATATTCTTGCTCCTGATCAATTTTTAAGTCCGGAGTTTTAGAGAGCGTTTTTAAAGATTGTTTCAACAATTTTTTCGCTAATAAAATGTAACGATGGTTTCTTTCTACATTTTCCATATCACTTTCTACTTCATGCTCTTCTATTTGCTCTATTTGTTTCATTAACATTTTGGCAACTGTTAATCTGTTAATTTCGTTCGTTCCTTCAAAAATACGACTAATTCTAGCATCACGATATAAACGTTCTACCTCGTACTCTTGCATATAACCGTATCCACCATGAATTTGTACAGCCTCATCTACAATATTGCCCAGTGTTTCAGAAGCATTTACTTTATTAAGTGCACATTCAATTGCAAATTGGGACATTTTTTTCATAAGATCTTCATCACTCTCATGAATTGCTTCATCAATTACACCCGCTGTGCGGTAAGCTGCACTTTCTGCTCCATATGTAGAAATAATCATATTGGCAATTTTCTCTTGAATCATTGTAAAGTCCACTAATTCAGTTTGGAACTGTTTTCGTTCTTTTCCATATTGAACCGACAAACCGATTGCTTGTTTTGCTGTTCCAATATTTCCAAAAGCAAGTTTCAATCTAGCGAAGTTAAGAATATTAAGAGCTACGTGATGCCCTTTCCCAACTTCCCCTAAAACATTTTCAGCGGGGATGACAACATCTTCTAAAATAAGCGTCGCTGTTGAAGAACCTTTAATCCCCATCTTCTTTTCTTCTAGTCCTATTGATACACCTTCACATGTTCTTTCGACAATAAACGCTGTCATTCCTTTATTTGTCTTCGCAAAAACAACGTATACATCTGCCATATGAGCATTTGTAATCCACTGCTTCTCACCATTCAACTTCCAAGCTGTACCATCTTCATTCAATACTGCACTCGTTTTTGCACTTAATGCATCAGAACCAGCATTTTGCTCAGTTAAAGCATAAGCACCAATCCATTCTCCTGATGCGATTTTCGGCAAATACTTTTCTTTTTGTTCTTTCGTTCCGTAATATATGTAAGGCAACGTACCTACACCAGCGTGTATATTAAAAGAGACGCTAAATGCACCAGCGTAACCCATTTTCTCTGCTACAAGACCTGAGACAGCCTTTCCTAACTCGAACCCGCCATAATCTTCTGGTACCTCAATGCCTAATAATCCAAGTTCCCCAGCTTTCTCAAATAATTGACGAGAAACTTTATAGTTATGTTGTTCAATGTTCTCAATTTGTGGAACAATTTCTTGTTTAACGAATTGTTCTGTCGTTTTTGCAATTAAATCTTCATCCCCTGAAAAATCTTCTGGTGTAAAGAAAGTATTGTTCACATCTTTATTGAGTGAAAAAAATTCATCCCATGGTAACTTCGTTTTCTCCATCTGAATCCCCCTATCATTTCGGCCTTCATTGCTCTTTGCATATGCTCGTCTACGATGAGTGGAATATCTTATTATTGAAAACAGAAGGCGATGAATTTTCACATCAAGCAGTTCGTTTTGCCAAAGATGTATTCTCATCGCCTAAGTCCTTCTACCTATTGATCTTCAGATAATACGGTTTTCGCAATTCCAGTATCTAACTCTTCAAAGTCATGATATGAAATTGTTTCATATAACTCACTTCTCGTTTGCATATTAGAAAGTGCATCTTTTTGAGAACCTGTCTCTTTAATTAGCGTAAATACATTCTCATATGCTTTTGCAGCAACTCGAAGTGAAGTTACAGGGTAAATAACCATTTGGAAGCCCATATTCGCAAATTCCTCTGCACTATAATATGGTGTTTTTCCGAACTCAGTCATATTTGCTAGTAAAGGTGCATTCACTTTGCTAGTAAATAAACGGAATTCTTCTTCCGATTGAAGCGCTTCTGGGAATATTGCATCTGCCCCTGCTTTTACATATGCGTTCGCTCTTTCAATCGCTGCATCTAATCCTTCCACGCCGCGAGCATCAGTGCGCGCTACAATATATAAGCTCGGCGCAACTTCTTTAATCGCTTTAATCTTTTGAACTAATTCCTCAGTAGTAACAAGTTTCTTACCATTTAAATGTCCACATTTCTTTGGTAATTGTTGATCTTCAATTTGAACAGCCGCTACTTTCGCTTCTACCATTTCTACAGCTGTTCTCGCTACGTTTAGTACTCCACCAAATCCTGTATCAATGTCAACAAGAACTGGTAAATCTGTAGCTCTTACTAGATCCCTTGCTCTCTCTGCTACTTCAGTAGACGTCACGATACCTAAATCTGGTAGCCCTTTACTTGCAGTGTAAGCAGCTCCCGATAAATATAGAGCTGAAAAACCTGTATTTTTCGCAACAAGAGCCGCCATTGCATCATGAGCACCTGGAATTTGCAAAATATCATTTGCTTCTACTAAAGCTCGGAAGCGATTCGCAAGCTCCTCTTGTGTTGACTGTTTATTCACAACCCAAGCCATTCTATATTCCCCCTATTATTAGATTAAGAATAGATCTACAAATTCGTTGACATTCATATTTTCTAGTTTCTCTTCATTTAGACAAGTTTCATGAATTTGTTCTTGTTGCTTACTAGAATAATGCCCTGCCATATTTGCAGTGAATTTTTGAACAACTTTTGGAATTGCTTCGTCTCTACGGAAACGGTGGCCAAGTGGGTATTCACATTCCACATTTTCTGTTACAGTACCATCTTTAAAATGAACTTGAACAGCGTTGGCGATTGAGCGCTTGTTCGGGTCAAGGTAATCTAAACTGTACTGCTTGTTTTCAACAACAACCATCTTATTACGTAATTCATCTACACGTGGATCATTCGCTGCTACATCTTCATAATCATCCGCAACGATATCTCCTTTTAATAAACCGATTGCAGTAATGTATTGTAAGCAATGATCGCGATCAGCTGGGTTATTTAATGGTCCCTCTTTATCGATAATACGAATTGCTGATTCATGAGTTGTAATTGTAATACGATCAATTTCATCTAATCTTTCTTTAATTTCCGGATATAATTTCACAGCACATTCTGCAGCTGTTTGTGCATGGAATTCTGCTGGGAATGACACTTTGAATAATACATTTTCCATTACATAAGATTCTAGCGGTCTTGCTAATTTTAATTCTTGCTTGTTAAATAACACATCTTGGAATCCCCATCCTGGTGCAGATAAAGCTGTTGGATAACCCATTTCACCTTTTAAAGCAGTCATTGCAAGATGAACACCGCGGCTCGTCGCATCTCCTGCTGCCCATGATTTACGTGAACCAGTATTTGGAGCATGACGATATGTACGAAGACTAGAATTATCAATCCACGCATGTGATAATGCATTAAAGATTTCTTCACGCGTTCCGCCAAGCATTTTCGCAACTACTGCAGTTGTTGCTACTTTTACATATAATACATGGTCAAGACCAACACGATTTAAGCTGTTTTCTAAAGCAAGTACACCTTGAATTTCATGTGCTTTAATCATCATTTCTAGTACTTCACGTACTTTTAATGGTTCTTTTCCTTCTGAAACACGAACGCGGCTAATATAATCTGCTACTGCTAAAATTCCGCCTAAGTTATCAGATGGATGTCCCCATTCTGCTGCAAGCCAAGTATCGTTATAGTCTAACCAACGGATCATACATCCGATATTAAATGCGCCTTTTACTGGATCTAGCACATAAGATGTTCCTGGTACACGTGTACCATTTGGCACGATTGTTCCTGGTACAACTGGTCCTAATAATTTCGTACACTCTGGGTATTGTAGTGCTAAAATTCCACATCCAAGTGTATCAAGTAATACGTAGCGAGCCGTACTGAATGCTTCTGCACTTGTAACCTCTTTATTTAATACATAGTCCGTAATTTCTTCTAATAATGCATCTTTTTGTTTAATTTCATTTGTTTTAATCATGCTATTCTTCCCTTTCTGTCGAAAATTCGTTATTATTAATGATGGGTGTCGGTCAAACACCCATCTGGCGGGCGGCGCTAACAACTCCCCAGTTGTTTTTATTTACTAAATGCATGTCGCTCGCCAATATAATTTACACGTGGACGGAACAAACGATTGTTCGCATGTTGTTCAATAACGTGCGCACATAGTCCTACTGTTCTAGAGCTAAAGAAAATTGGTGTGTATAGTTGAATTGGAATACCGAGCATCCAATATACTGGAGCAGCATAATAATCAAGATTCGGATAAATTCCTTTTTCTTTCTCCATAATCTTTTCTCCAGCTTCACACATTTCATATAGTGTATAATCACCTTTTACATCACATAGCTGTTTTAAAGCTTCCTTCATCATAAGTGCTCTTGGATCCATCTTCTTCATATATACGCGATGTCCAAAGCCCATGATTTTTTCTTTGTTATAAAGTTTCTTCTGCAATAGTTCTTCAAATTTCTCAACATTGCCAGCTTCTAAAAGCATGTACATAACCGCTTCATTTGCACCACCATGTAAACTTCCTTTTAAAGATGCAACTGCACCTGTAAGAGCACCGTATAAATCCGATTGTGTTGATGCAATTACGCGAGCTGTAAATGTAGAGTTTGGCATTTCATGTTCACTATATAAAACAAGGGAACGATCAAAGATCTTTTCCTCGAGTTCAGTTGGTTTTTTACCAGTTAACATATAGAAGAAATTCGCACTATATGACAATTCCTCAAGGGGCTGAATTGGCTCCTCATTATTTAAAATATGATAGCTATTCGCTACAATATTTGGCACTTTACTTAAAAGCTTGTACCCTCGACTTTTATTCACTTCTAACGAGCGGTTTTCGATATCACTATCGTAACCAGCTAATGCAGACACACCTGTACGTAACCCATCCATAGGATGCGTTTCTTTAGGCAATGCCTTTAGCACATTAAATACACCTTCTGGCACTGCATATTCTTCTTTTAATTTCTTTTCAATTGTTGCTTTTTCATTCTCATTCGGTAGATGTTCTTCTAATAAAAGGTGCACAATGTCTAAATACTCTTTTGTTTTTGAGAGTTCGATTAAATCATACCCTTGAATTACAATTTCACCTTTTACTGTGTCAAGAAACGAAATTTTCGTCTCCGCTGCTACTACACCATCTAATCCCGGGGAAAATTTTTCTTCAGCTTTCATCATTATTTCCTCCAATCCTAATAGATCTTCGTGCACATAACTGTAAGCCTTTACAATACTGTGAAACTACATTTCTATTTCAATGTATCAGAGTTTTTAGAAGATTTCAATTTATTTTATAATGATAAGTTTCCAATACTTTTACCGATGTAATAATACAATTTTTCAAAAATAACTTTCATCTTTTATAAAGAAAGGACAGACATCTTTTTACGACTTTCTAAAACGAAATATAACAATTATCCATATAATCCCACTAAATATACCTTTAATCTCTTTTTCTTTAACAAACATAAAAAAACGAGCTGCACTCATGCACAGCTCGTTTTTTTATAATATTTATTTCATATTCCCATAAATATAATTCTTATATAGAATTTATTTATTTTTAATAAAATTATTATTTTACATAATTAAATTAAATTTCTTCCGTTTCTTTACGATAGCTTACAACTAAATCATAGTTTTGAAAGTACCAAAGATCATCAAAATCTATAAAAAATAAAATACCGTCTTTCTCAACTGACACTATTTCCCCATCTGATTTCTCAGAAACAATCCCTAAAGAATAGCCGGGCTGAATTGAGCTATTTCCTCCGTATCTTACAATAAAGTGAAACTTTAATCAGTGGGGGTTTTGTCCCTCCCCCACTGATTATTAGTTGAACCAATCGGGCATTTACGAGCAGTTAATCTCCTGCTTAACTTCCTTGTATTTGCTGAATTTTGAGGTGGAGGTCTTACTGCTCGTTAATGCGGGGTAAATCAAATAGATTCATCATGCTTTATACGCAATTCTTCCTTAAACCATTGTAGAGCATCACGATCAATTGAAATTTTCATGTTCGCTCCTCCTGTTTACGCAAAATCCTTTTTGCCTAATCGTTGTTTTACAAAAATGACAAATATAATTAAAGCTATTAATCCTGAAATTGCACTACCTGCGAATAAAATACGATAACCAAATATTTGTGAAACAAATCCAAGTAAAATTGCACCTAATCCAATACCTAAATCAAATGCGGTAAAGAATGAAGCGTTAGCAACTCCTCTTTTACTCGGAGCAACAATTGTAAGCATCGCTGCTTGCAAAGCAGGTTGTGCTGAACCGAATCCAACACCGTATAATGCCGCTGCGATAATTACACCCATTAAACTATTTGAAATAGTTAATACAACTATAGCTAAAATGGTAATACATAGTGCCGGGAGTATGATAAATACTTCTCCATACTTATCTAATAATTTCCCTGAAATCGGACGTACAATTGTTAAAGCAATTGCATATACAAGAAAGAACGTCCCAGGATTCACATCAATTGATGACGCAAATAACGGTAAAAACGTTGTTATGCCTCCGTATGCAAACGATAAAAAGAAAACAACAATTGTAATTGATAAAACGGATTTTTCAAATAGCTGGATTTTCCCTTTTTCTTTTTGTGGCGTGAATGGCACTTTCGTTATTAACGATAATACGACTGCCATAAAGGATAAAAGAGTTGCTAATAAGAATAGGCCATGAAATGAATAATTTTGTACAACCCATAATCCAATCATCGGGCCGATTGCCATCGCAATTGTCATCGCCATCCCATACCAGCCCATTCCTTCTCCGCGGCGTGAATCTGGGATAATATCAGTTATAGCTGTCCCAACAGCTGTTGTAGAAACGGCCCATGTCACGCCATGAATAACGCGTAAAACCGCTAAGAATATAATAGTTGTTGCTAAATTATAAGAAAACATTGTTAGTCCAAAAAAGATAAGTCCCCAAATAATAAAAGATTTCCTACCATATTTATCTAACATACCTCCAATAATCGGTCGTATCATTACTGCCGCTATTGTAAACATTCCCATCATCAGTCCAACTTGTGATTCATTTCCACCAATCTCTTTAATAAAGAGCGGGAGCGTTGGAACAAGTAAATAAAACCCTGTAAATAAAAATAACATCGCGATAGTCATTTGAATAAATGATTTCGTCCATAATCGTTCCATTAAAATCCCTCCATAAACACGTAAAATATTGCAATCAACACATCAATTGTATATTTTTCATGTTCCCTTGCCCTCCGCTAATAGACGTATCTTTTCATACTAAATGGTCCACGATCAATTTAATTTGGTCTTACGACTTTGTACGTATGTTTCATTCGAAAGTCTTATCCATATGTACCTTTATAGCTGTTAAAAGAATATACTACTTTATCATTAAAACTTAGGAGTGATTGTTTTCATGTGGGTATCACCAAGAATAACCGCCGTTGTCCCATCAGTTCCCTCAGTACATGTGCCTGCCGTCCATACAGCCAGTTCCGATGTTGGTATCGAACTCCCCGCTTCCTGGCAACAATATCAATTCCCTGGCCAAGTCAGTCCGTCATTTTGGCATCACGGTACACACCCTAGTAGTACCTCTTATTATCACCCTAGCTATCCCCAAGTAGCTCCAACTCAAATTTTCTATCATTTCCCATCAATTTACTTTCAACATTTCTATGGTACTTTTAACATTTAAATATAACTACGAAAAGAAATTCTCCCTAAAAATAACAAAAAGCACGTAAGGAACCATTTTTACGATCCCTTACGTGCTTTTTAAATACATTCTTATATATTTTACTTGTTATCCATTATCGGAAACGGCCTCTCCAATGTTCCCTCCGGTACTTGGTTGCGTTGGATTCTCTTGGCCGCCACCAGTAGTTGGTGGGGTTGGAGTTCCTTGACCACCTCCAGTAGTTGGTGGGGTTGGAGTTCCTTGACCACCTCCAGTAGTTGGTGGGGTTGGAGTTCCTTGACCGCCTCCAGTAGTTGGTGGGGTTGGAGTTCCTTGACCACCTCCAGTAGTTGGCGGGGTTGAAGTTCCTTGACCGCCTCCAGTAGTTGGTGGGGTTGGAGTTCCTTGACCATTTCCATTATTTTGTTCATTTTGCTTATTTAATTCATCTTGTTTCTTTTGCTCTTCTTGCTTCTTTAGCTCTTCTTGTTGCTTAAGTTCATCTTGTTTCTTTTGCTCTTCTTGTTTTTTAAGTTCTTCCTGTTTCTTTAATTCTTCTTGCTTTTTCTCTTCTTCAGTTTTTTGCTGTTGGTCTTGTTTTGGTTGTTCCGTTGTATCCGGTACGCTCGTATTTGGAGATGAATCACGTTTTTCACCTTTTATACGTAACTCGCTACCTTCTTGAATAACACTACTTGGCATTTTAAAGCGTGATTTATCTGTAGCCATTTCACTCATCATTGATTTAAAGATCAACTGTGCAATTTTCGTATTTTTACTACTAATATACTCGTCTTTACCATCTTTCATATATCCAGTCCATACTGCCATCGTATATTGCGGTGTATATCCTGCAAACCAACTATCACGAGTTGCACTTTCTGGAATTCCATATTGTGCTAGTTGTTTTGAAGAATAGTTAGTTGTACCTGTTTTACCAGCTACATCTAAAGAGGCCACATTTGCCGATGTACCAGTACCTGATGTAACTACAGAACGAAGCATATCAGTAATCATATATGCTGTAGAATCCGCCATAACTGGTTTTGGTTTTTGTCCAAAACTTTGTGACTTGCCATCTGGATAAACTACTTTCTTAACAAAATGCGGCTTCGTATACTTACCGTCATTCCCAAATGCCGCATAAGCACCTGCAATTTCAGTTGGTGACGCTTCATTTGTACCGATCGCTGTTGATTCTGTCGGTGCTACATTAAATGTAATACCTAATTTCTCAGAGAACTCTTTCGATTTACTAATACCTACCTCTTTAGCTGTTTTAATAGCTGGGATATTACGTGACTTTGTTAGTGCTTCACGCATTGAGATTGGCCCTAAATGACTTCTATCTGCATTTCTCACTTCTTGGCCAGTTGAATACTTAAATGGAGAGTCATCAATTTGATGATAAGTAGCCCATTTTAAATATTCAATTGCAGGAGCGTAATCAAAAATTGGTTTCATCGTTGAACCAGCTGCACGATCTAATTCAATTGCCATATTATGCCCTTTAAATACCGCTTTATTTTCACCACGTCCGCTACCTATAGCACGAACTTCTCCTGTTTTCGTATCCATAAATGTGAAAGCACCTTGGAAGCTCTCATTTGGATAATTAATAATATTGTCATTTAAAATCTTATCAGCATAATTTTGTGCTTTTGGATCCAATGTTGTATAAATTTCTAAACCATCAGAACCAATATTAGCATCTGGTAGTTCTTTTTCTACTTCTTTCACAACCGCATCCATAAATGCAGGATATGGCATTGTTTGTACAGTTGCAGTCTTAAGTCCCTTTGTTACTGGAACTTTTGATGCTTCTTCCATTTCTGCCTTTGTAATATAACCATGTCGATTCATTAAGTTTAGTACAGTATTTCTTCTTTCTGTTGCCCTTGGAACATTTTCTGATTTCGTTGGATCATAGTTATTTGGTGCTTTCGGTAAACCTGCAAGCATCGCAACTTCTGGTAATGTTAAATCTTTCAATTCTTTACCGTAGTAGTTTTGTGCTGCTGTTGCGATTCCATATGAACGATTACCTAAATTAATTTTATTTAAATACATCTCTAATATTTCATGTTTTGAATATTGCTGTTCTAGCTTATACGCCAAATATATTTCCTGAACCTTACGCTTTGACGTTTTTTCCATCGATAAGAAGTAATTTTTAATAACTTGCTGCGTTATCGTACTACCACCTTGAGAGCCATAATCTCCCTTAAGACTAACTAAAACTGCACGAGCAGTACCTTTAAAGTCTACTCCACTATGCTCATAAAAACGTGCATCTTCTGTCGCTAAAAATGCATTTTCTACCAATTTAGGAATTTGATCATACGTAACATTCGTCCGTTTTTCTTTCCCGTATTCATATACCAAATTCCCGTCTTTATCATAAATTTTTGAGGATAACGGATTAACAAGTTTTGTTTTCTCAAGTTTCGGCGCGTCCTTTATCATAACGAAAAAGGTAGCCACCCCTGCCACTAAACCTACAATACCAAGTAGTAAACAACTAATTAAAAATTTACGGAAAAACGATGTTTTACCTTTTGGTTTCGTTTTTTTAGAAGCTGGCTGTTTTTTCTTTTGAACTTGTCTTCGCTCCTCTCGAGAACGATAATTTTCTGACATGTTACTTTCTCCTGCCTTTCAATTCTCCCGTTGATTTACTTAAAAATATTGAGGTCACTTTCACAAATACATTTAGTCAAGAAAGTATATTGACCTGGAGCATTCAATATTTTCCTAATTCACAGATTATAAATTTTAGAATACTTCTTATACAAACTATTTTCACTTCTATTTTTCTAATAATACTGCCCCTTAAAGCATAGAATGTAAGAAGTGAATTTTGAATACCTCGTATAAATAATATACCTTTTTTTCAAATGGTCAATATTTTCTTATTGATAAATCAAAGGTGAAATAAAAATAGCACAACGATATGTACTTCGTGTGAACTTCCTTATAATTACGTATAACAAACATTTAATATATTGCATATAAGTATAATACTCCTTTAATTATTAGGATTTCAACACGACAATCCCCTTCTCTACAAGAAACCATCTAAAATGAAAAATAAGGAGTTGCGTAATGATGAAACTATCTCCCGTTATTTCAAAAAATTTAGTTGCTGTTGGCTATAATCCTTTTTCTATGATTTTACGTATTCAACTAAAGAATGGTATGTATGATTTCTTTAATGTGCCAGAAAGCATTTACACCGGTTTATTAAACGCACACTCTAAAAGTTATTATCATAATACTTATATTAAAAATTCTTACCGCTATACTAAAATTTAAACTTGATTGGCATACAAAAAAGAAAGGAGAATCAAATCCCCTTTCTTTTTTGTATGCCAATCGCAATTTACCTTCTATTTCTTTTATTAATTTCATCGTACGCTTGAACTTGTCTTTTAAGTCGCCTATCGGCTTTTTTATCATGTACGACAAGAACTGCGTGTATCGCTCCTGGAACCCAAAAAATTAAGGTTAAAATGAAATTAATAATCGCTTGAAACGGCTTTCCGCAAAATAAAACAGCTACCGGCGGAAGTAGAATTGCTAATAAGTACATCATGTCTGAAAAACTCCTTACTGTTTATTTTTCAATTCTTACCCATCCATCTCCTACACTATCAAACCTATGAAATCATTTTATTTCTAAAAGCGTATATAAGAACTCATCATTACAAAAATCACATATAATAGTATAACTAAATGAGGGGCCTCTCACTAACGTTAACAAGCTATTTTCACCTGTTCGTTTATATGTATATTCTACGCCTATATGAAAAAGCCTACAAAAAGAATTATCACATCAATCTTGTCCTACTTCTAAAATTGAAATACTCCAAACTTCATTTAAAAGAGTATTTCATTTCCTTTTCTTAGATTCCAATCTTTGTTCCTCTACTATTTCTGTTAATCCAATTGCTGAAATTACAGTACCTATTGCCTGTATCCAAATACCTATTAGCCCTATTATACGTTGATCTTCTTTATCTATATTACTGTCTTCATTTCCCTCTTCTTCTTTTGATATATTGTGAATACCTTCATATGCTTGTAATCCTGCACCTAAACTTTGCATTGAATTCCCTAATACAATAATCCACTGTATTCCATTTTTCTCATTCAATGCTACTTCTACTCCTAAAAAAGCTCCAATTGATTGCAAACTATTTCCAGTAATTATAAGGAAATCATTTTCTTTCATTTGTTCATTTAGATTAAAATACGTTCCTATTACATTAGAAATATTACCTAAAGCTAATAACTCAATCCCCGTCTTTGCTAGCGCTTTATTTTTATTATCTATAGCTACATCTTGCTTCTCACATTCATCTTTCGCATCAATAGTTGCTATAATTTGTAATATATATCCGAGGGCTTGTAATGAACTCCCTACAATAACAAGATCCGACTCAATCTTTTCTTCTCCTGCAAACCCTCTAGTTATTCCAATAGCTGCTATAAGATTTCCTCCTACTTGAAACCATGCCCCTGTCAATTCTAAATCGCGTAGGTTCATTTCCCATCACCTATATTAAAATTTTCTAGTACATTCGAAATAAACAAATATCACCTTTAATTCATTATTTTATTTTTCATATGTAATTTTGTGCATCACTTTATGTACTAATAATACAAAAGAGCACATTTCAGGTGCTCTTTTTGACAGGAGTTTCTCGATGAATGTATAATTTGCAAATGTTTCCTACATACTTAAATATATGCTTGTCCTTCAAAACTGTGAATATAACATTTAATACCTATCTGAACATTAAATGTATACCGGACATGTCAATGAATCTCCGTTTTTATCTATTGATATATTTAATATATAATGAATTGCTTTATGTGACCACATTTCAGGTGTAGGAGATTCTTTTACATATTGAGGTGCACATAAGTGAAGCATTGGAGTGCTAATACTTCCACCTGGATCTAAAGCAACTACTGCCATGCCACTTGGCAGTTCCATTGCCATTGACTGCGTGATACCTTCAATAGCAAACTTCGAAGCACAATATGGCGCAAGTTCAGCCTCGCCTTCTCTTCCCCAACTAGAGCTCATATTAATAATAATTCCTTCTTTCCTAGCTATCATCGCCGGGACGAACGCCCTAATGACATTTACTACCCCGTTCACATTTACACTCATTACACTTTCAAATTCTTGAGCGGTAACTTTCCATAGCGGTGCATTTTGATTAACAATCGATGCATTATTTATTAACATATCGGGAGCCCTATACCTATTAATAATACGACTTGCCCATTTACTAACTTGGTGATGATTTGAAACATCAATTATTTGAAAATCATGTGAAGCACCGTAATATTTATTAAGCTCTTCAATTTTATTTTTTGAGCGTCCACACCCTGCTATGTTCCATCCCAATTCATGAAACCTATCAACCATTGCACGTCCTAACCCTTGCGTTACTCCAGTAATAATTACAAGTTTCCCAATGTCGTTTCGCTCCAACTTCATCTCCTCCTTTCCATTAATATTACTCTTTTTATTCTTATTCAACTTCTCACTTAAGTATCAATTCATTTCATACTTTAGAAGTATTTTTGATATTACATATTACAAACAAAAAGAGTAACTATCATAGTTACTCTTTTTGTTTGTATCGTTATTATTTTTAAATTGTATCTTCTCTTCCCTACATTTCTCACATCGATAAATATAGATTACACCTTAATGAAAGTATATTTATGTTTATGGTTCGATTTATCCAAATACTTTTCAATCCACTTTTGCAACTTAACAGAGCCCACCTCTATCAAAGAATTTCCACCTAGTCTTATAGTATACTTTTATTTAGATTCTCAATCTCATTTTGCAACTTTTTAAATTGCTCAAAATGCATTGTTATAGATTGAATACTATTCCTTTCAACATTTTGCTTTACTAATAAAACGCCTGTATCGTGAAAAATCGCTTCAAGTTCTTTCCTTATAGATACTTTCGTAATATATGCTGTTTTAATTGCCGATAAAATTGCTATTTCATTAAACTTTAATTTTATTTCATTAGGACAAAATGCTTTTTCGATCAATGTAACATCATTACTATAAATAAAAGCAACAAGTTTACTTGATTCTGCATCTGTTAAATCCACTGTTTTTATAACATTATCCATTACATTTTGCTTCCTTTAATTCCGTATATATTAATTATTCAAATTTGTTCTTTTTAAAATTCAACTCTTCGTTAATTTTAACATACTTTTTGCTCGATTGATTAAACAAAGCTTCAAACATTTTTCTATTCCGGAATATTTGTCAAATGAACCAATTAGACTGTACCTTCATATAGTAATGCAAACAATTACTTATAAAGCAGGTGAAAATTATGCCCTCAGTTGTTGGGAATTTAGTTGTACAAAATAGTAACGGATCTTTTAACTTAGGTGATTTCTACAACGTTTCTCCAAAAGAGAATACGAAAGCTTATAACGGCTCTGGCGCATCTAACGTTGGTTTCGTAGTGAACACTTTTAGTGGGGTTAGCGCGACTAATACATTTGATTCTGATCTAGCAGATCAAAACCAAGTTGGTACGGCCTAACCAGATCTGTAATCATTTTTGTATAACATTTTAAAATTTGTCTATACTATACTCAGGCTGATACACAGCTATCGTCGATTTTTTGAGTGCCAATCTTTTTCTCCCTTTCCCTGGGACTAAGCAGCTAGCTTGCATCTAGCTGCTTTTTCATTTAGTTCTTCACCTCTTCAAAAAAATTAGGCTTTTACAGGTAGCCTGACTCACAGCCGAATTTTGAGGTGTAAATCTAATTGCCCGCAAATAGCTGGATAAATTAAAGAAGCTAAATTTCAAAATCCAGCTTCTTTCATGTTACATCAATTATATCCAAAATAGAAAATACATACGTTTTATAAAACGCATCTGTACAAACCACATTCTGCTGAATTGGATTTATATGAACCACTGTCATATAACTTGTAAGTATGTACCCTTCTTCAAAATATGTCACTAACATCTCTTCTTCAGAAAATAATGAAGTTAACAATTTGTCAGAAATACTTTCTTTCGCTTCATTCGTTATTAGTGGTCTTTGGACTTTTAATTTTTCTCCAATAATTTTTCTCATACTTAATAATTGTTCCGACATTACTGTAAACGGAACCCACTCTCTTCCTTTTTCCTGTATCTTTACATAATTCATTTTCTTTACTCCTCAATTTTCTACATCTATCTATTCATAAAAACAGAAACTTTACTTCTAAATACACTTTATCCATCTCTTATTTATATGTAGCGTAGCTTTCTAATTCAAAACTATTTATGCATTTGTAGAAATCTCCACCCTAAAAGAACATTTGTTCTAATTATACACAAACGAACGTTCTTTCGAAAGTGCAACATGTAAATTTTTCAAACAAAATGCAACTTTAATCTATGAAATTTATTCATACTCATTGATTACTTCCTTTTATTAATCAAATTTCTTTGCACTTCCTATCACATCATAGAATACGTGCAGCAACAATAAAAGCGACTCCACCTAATGTGAAGTCGCTTTTATTGAACTAATTATATTTCTAATTTTACTTTTCTATCCTAACTAACGTTCTTTCTGGAATACAAATTTCAGCTACATCTCATTAACCATCCTTCAACAAAAGCATATACTTTTATTATGAACGAACTCACAAAGCTTTAGAAACTTATGATGTAAAACAATTCATTCCTCATAAGTTTCATACATATCGACAATTACTACCATTCTTTAAATTATGTCCTCTATTCAATTTCTAAGAAAATATATTTAGTTTATATTTAACAAAATTAATTAACTACAACATTATCATTTCAACATTTTGCGAAGTAATTGCTTATTCCTTTTTATTTACACCAAAATTTTCTATTGTAATTCTTAATATTTAAATGTAATATTGTATTGTCTTACTATCTATTTATAACTCACACACTAACGAGAAAAGGGAACTCTATATGAGTTCCCTTTTCTATTGAAAATTAAAAAACAGAAATATAGCACTATGCTAAATCTCTGTTTTTCTTCTAAACCTTACTTCTCATCTAAGAATTTAAATGTATCTTTAAATTCATTATCTGTTACTTTAATATCCGCTTCTTTCAATAGATCATTGATTACTTGTTGTTTCCATTTACCTGTCGTATCTTGTAGTCTTTGTTGTTCTAAATCTTTTCGAATCGTATCTTTCACTTCATCAAATGGTTTCAATTCTTTTTTATCCGTCACTTTTATTATATGATAACCATATGATGTTTTTATTGGCTCACTTACTTGTCCTGCATCTAATTTATATGCAGCTTCCTCAAATTCTTTCACAGTTTGACCAGGGGCAAAACCAGCTATTTCTCCGCCCTGTTCCTTTGAACCACTATCTTCCGAATATTGTTTCGCTAAAGCAGTAAAATCTTCACCATTATTTATTTTCTCTTTTACTTCTTTCGCAGTTTTTTCATCTTTCACTAAAATGTGACTTACCTTCATTTCTGGTTTATGGTTATCTTTCACATCTTTATCTGTGACAGTCGCTCTAATCGCTTTCTCAAGTGCAATTTCTGGCTTCATTCTCTCTTTTAATTCATCTTCATTTTTTAATCCTACTTGCTCTAAAGCCACTTTAAACTTGTCACCCATTTGTTCCTTCGCTGCTTCTACTTGTTTTTTAGCTTCTTCATCTGAAACTTCATATTTATCTAGCAATGCCTTATTTAACATCATTTGAGATAAAGTACTTTTTCCATATGTTTGCCTTAATTCTTTACTTAACTCCTTCTCTGTCACGTTTCCTACTTTTGATGTTGCAACATTTTCTGAGGAACCACACGCAGACAATGTTAGTGCCACACATGTAATAATAGTTCCCATAAATAGCTTTTTCTTTTTCAATTCAAATACCTCACTTTGATAAATGTATATTAGGAACTATACAGCGCTATTGTGAAATTAATGTGTTTTCCGCAAGTATTTCTCTTCATGCCAGAGACAAGCTTTATTAAATACAAAAGCCGGCATAAAGCCGACTTTTTAACATCATTTAATCTGCACATGTTCTTCTTTGATCCATTTGTTCCCATCTATATCTATATATCCATCTTGACGATTCCAAATACGATAAGGGACCTTCCCATCGACCGCACCTGTATCATTCCCGTTTGGTCCATCGTACGTTCTAATTTCATATCCAGGTGTGTATTTTGAATATGCATAAAACCATTGTACATTAAAATGTTCTAACTTAGCCCACTGCTGATCACCACCCAAACAAATCATATCTTTTTCGCCACCTCCCCAATAACCTTTAAAGATTAAATATGGGATTTTTTTCGTAAGTCTTCCTGTAAACTGTGGATTCGCAGGTTTTTCATATAAATTAATGCCGTATCCATCATCATATTTTGAAACTGCAATACCAATTCCATTTGGTTGCTTACTATCTCCAATACTAGATTGATTTGTTTGATTTGAACCTATAAACCAAGAAAGATTTTTATTCCCAATTAATTGATTTAAATCACATTTTCCAATACCAGGAACATTTCCTGAATCAGTATATTGCCAAATATCACAAGGATATGCTGGTTTATTCCCTCCATAACGAGGAATCCAAATAAAATCAGCATCAATATTGCGAGCTCCAAATGATACATACGTGTGATGTCCTACATATAAACCAATTTTTTTTGCACCTAATCGGCGTAATTCATCAATAAATGCTTGAGTCCCACCTTGTATATCTACCATTGTTTGAACTTCTACATCTGCCACCCAAAATTTGGCGCTTTTATCGCCACGATTCCAAAAATCTTGCGCTTCTTTTTTTGCATCTGAAATAGATATAAAACGGCAAAATGCATAATTTCCAAATGGAATACTACGTTTCTTCATTTCTTTCACATAACCTTGATACATAAAATCGACCGTATTCGAACCATCTTGAACTCTAGCAATAACTAAATCTATCTGAGACGCTGCAATATCCCAATTAATATTTCCATTCCATTTCGAAATATCTACAATATAACCCATTACTAATCAACTCCTTTTTATTATCTTATTCAAAGCTTGTATTATTGCTAGACCCGTATGCCTAATAGTAAGCTTCTATAAGACAAATAAATATATTTTCATCATTTTTTAAAACTAAATAATTTCTTTTTATCCATAATAATCAAGTTCTTCTTTTTTGCATTTGTAAACGATAGACTTACGTTTATTTCATACTAAATATTGGGATAAAACTATAAATAATGTGCATACTATATATAAGCAACTTTTGCTTATACTCATGAATGACCTCCAAGATTTTACAATTTGTTATATAGAGACAAGTTAATTACTGCTTATTCCCTCGTACTAGTATTTTTTCAAGCTTATTTTTAACATGATATATATTTTTTCACAGCACTATTTTGATACGTATTAGAAAAGACTTTTCCGATTTAGGAAAATGCCCTTTCCTTTTCACCGTTTAATAAAACAATTTAGAAACAGTATGCTAAATTTCCCCACCGTACTTTCAAATGATATGGTGAAATAAAACTCCGTATATATAATAATCAAATACAATAAAATTACATATTATATTAATATGTCTTCCTAATTAAAAAGAAATAAACATATAACCCCTATTATATAAGGAGTTGATTTAATGCAAAAAGTCCCTATTGTATTCAAAGTCCCCCCGAATTCAAAGCTAACAGTTACATTCTACGGCCCTTGTAACGAAGTAATTACAAATGTATCTTTAATTAATCAACTACTCATCCCTACCTGCCAAACTGCATCTCAATATCCAGACTTTAAGAAATATATAACTGAAGTCCGATCATTATCAAATTGTTAATCGTATAATTTTATGATTTATCATTTCGAACAGTACGATAACGAAGTAATAAAAAGAGCCGCATCTTTCAAAAGAAACGGCTCTTTTTTCATTTCACAAAAACATGACTTCATTAAAAAACTAAAATAACTCATTAATTGATATTCTATTGATATTTTGTTGATATTTTACACATATTAATGAAATGAGCATATATTATCGTATGGAGATTCTTCACTCATAAAACCTATCTTTTTTTGAGCATACTTTATTTGTATGCTCCTTTTTTATTCTTTACTTAACGGGTTATCCTGTTAGCATTTCCAAATATCCACCTAGACAAACATTGAATATTTCAAAAAAAGATTTTCTTATTATGCACTATGAATATAAGTTTAATAATTTATCTGTAGCTACATTTTCAGTATCACTTAAATCGACAAAATAATGAAGTTGCCACAGTTGACTCTTCTTAGCTTGATTACTAACAGGCTTATCCCAAATAGGGTAAACCCTCATAGCCATTTTCCCTTTTTGGTTTTGAGTTTTTAATATTTTTTCTTTTAGAAGAATCTCTTTTGGAAAAATAAATTGTCCTAGTTTATTATCCGCTATACAAGTGATAACTAAAAGGTTAGGAGCCGAATCATAAGAAAATGCCTGATTGCTCATGGAGGCATTCTTCTCCCAAAAAGAAACAAATTGTCCAATCTTATTAGGCGTAATTTTTGATACCCTAAATCGTATGCTTCTATTATTTAGCTGAAATACCCATCCTGCATATTCTGAATTTTGCTTTTCTTCTTTTCGTTTAGTAATTAATAAATTATTAGGTTTGTAAATTATTTCATCTAGTTTTTCAATTATATTACTAAAATTTGTCATGTAAACGCACCTTTTTTATTTTTCAGTATACCAAGAACATTTGTTCTTGTATATCGAACTTAAACAAATGATGGCTTTGAATAGTCTTTCAAAGATTATTTGATCTACTCCATCCATAACTTCAAATTTACCTTTATAGTATTTATTACATTGCTCTTCCAATTTCTTGTATTTTTCATTATTATATTAATATATCAACAAAAAACGAGGTACATATTACATGAATCCATCCAAAATTGACTTCGGCTCCATAGAGCAACCTTTCTTCCTATTAGTTTTATATCTTATCGCAATTCTTTTAACACTCGGCATTACATTTAGTATATGTCATTCCCTTTTACTAAATTTAAATGCACCGAGATGGGTAGCAAAACTGTTAGCTATCGTATTAACTCTAGGTGTTGCTTATCAAGTATTTATAAACTTATTCTAGTATATTACCTTCTAAACAATTTTAACTAAAAGGCCCTACCATAAGGTAGAGCCTTACAAAAAAAGATAGTCCATAAACAGTTATGACATGTCTTTTATTTTATTGGAGATGGGAATCTTGCAGCTTCAAAATGAGAACCATCTTCTGTACTACTAATAACCCCATCTATACTACTTTGTGCAAAAATCTCGACAATATCACCTGCATGTAATTGAAGTATTGTCGAAACACTTACGACATTACCGAAATTTATTGGACCAAAAAAGTCGTTATCTATAGCAATTGCCGCATTTCCATTCACTCGAACTTCTACACGCGCTCTATAATTTAAATTTGTATCGTTCGGAAAGAAACCAATCGTCCCAATTACGGAATAAACTCCTCTAGTCTTCGGAGTAAAATCTGATGTTGCTGGGTTATATTCGTTCGCTAAATCAAATTGTTCATTTTGAAATAATACTTTAACAAAAGTATTAGCTGGAAGGTTTTGATTAACTGTATTTACAGCTCTAAAAGCAGATGCTCTTACAAGGTTGTTCTCCTTATGATCGCAAGAACAGTCATCACATCTTTTACCGCACTTATTATAATAATCACTTCTTTTTTTACAGCAATCATGATTTTTCTTTTGGTAACTCTCACAATTCTTACAGTAGTAATAACAAGACATATATAGTGCTCCTTTCTACTCCATTACTGCATACTATGTATGCTAAACTTGAAAAGTTTGGACAAGTTGTTGCTATTACAAAAAATAAAAATGCCCCACCATAAGGCAAAGCGAAGAGAAAGTATAACTTTTAAAAACAAAGCACTCATGTAATATTTCGGTTATATTAGTAATACAAATTATCTAGTTTCATCAACTCGGATTTTCAGAAAAAATTCCTACATGCGATTTTATTATTATTAAATAGATTATATCGTTCAGTGAGATATGTAATATTTCATATTTCATTATTTCAATATCCCTTTATTACCGGTAAGTTGCTACCAATCTCTTAAATCCCCTTTAAAATCAACAATATCCTCTATACCAAATATTTTTCTCCCTCTAGAATTATTCTTAAACATTATATTCCAATATTATTATTGTAAATTTTTGACCTATACAAACGTAAGATTTTTGTGTATTCTATGGACAAGGAGTAAGGTAAGAGTTACTCTTTGCCATTTTAGGAAAGGCCCTGTTGGAGACAACAGGGCCTTTTTTCATAAACTAAATCGGTAAGATCCCCTTACCAGTAAGCTTTCTTTACCTGAACATCATGACACCGCTACTCTTCTTCGACTGTTTCGTTTACAAACATCAGACACTATTTAACAGTACATCGTTCATTTATCCAGTGCTTTCAAAACAGCTTGTACACCGTTAAAATACTTCATGCACTACAAATAAATTATCCGTTCTTGTACAGGGCGAGTATAAATTTTGGAATTTCCTGATATTAAATTACTTACAAGGTTTTATACCACTTATACTTTTGGAGACGGGAATCTTGCAGCTTCAAAATGCGTACTATCTTCTACATTACTAATAACTCCAGCTACGCTACTTTGTGCAAAAATTTCGACTAAATCCCCTGCACTCAATTGAATTATGGATGAAACAGCTACAACATTAGCAAAGTTTATTGGACCAAAAAAATCATTATCTATTGCAATTTCTGGATTTCCATTAACACGAATTTCTATCCACGCTCTATAATTTACGTTTAAGTTATCAGGAATGAAAACAATTGTTCCAATGACAGAATAAACGCCTCTTGTCTTTGGAATAAAAATTGATGTAAAAGGTAATTTACAGCTTTTTTTAAAGAACCTAAAAGCCGTCCAAAATAACAGAGGACGGCTTTTAATTATTTTTCAAACTCTCTTCTACCCTTGTACTTCGTTCACCAAACACAATCATTTGTCTTTCCTTAGGGCTACGATGGTAGGATATTGTTTTTAAGAGACGGACCTTATCTCTTAATCGTTTCCTCTCGCATATCATCAAAGAGTTTCATGAACCTGAGATTACTCTTCAAGAACATCTTCAGAAAATTTATGACGAAAAAGGACGGTATGGCGATGGGTATAATAATTATGATTGGGTCTGCCCAACATATAACGGTAACCCCTGCAATTTCAGAAGTTTGACACAGCTCTGGAAAAAGCTTATAAAGAAAAGTGAGGTTCCTGATATTCGGTTCCATGATCTGAGGCATACTCATGCAACATTAATGTTGCAAATAAGGTATTCACCCGAAGATTGTCAGTGAACGATTAGGACATAAAAGAGTAGGTATCACACTGGACACCTACTCACATCGCTTACCAGGACTTCAGAAAACTGCGGTGGATCAATTTGCAAACGAATTATTCGGAATGAAAAACTTTTGTTAGAAGTTTTCGTTTCCGGGCAAAAACACCGCCTAAATAACCCAAAATATTATAAGTGAAAAAGGAGCAACAAAACATGAGAGAAATCAAGTCTGACAAGGAATTCAAAGACATCATCGCAAGCGAGGAGCCAGTAGTTGTTAAGTTCTTTACTACATGGTGCCCAGATTGTGTACGTATGGACAACTTTATCGGAGATGTAATGGAAGAGTTCAAGAAGTTTGAATGGTATTCTATTAATAAAGATGAGTTCCCAAGTATTGCTGAAGAGTATCAAGTAATGGGTATTCCAAGCCTACTTGTATATCAAAATGGCGAAAAACTAGGTCACTTACATAGTGCAAATGCAAAAACGGAAGAGCAAGTTACTGAGTTTTTAGAAGCATACTAAGAAACGAAAAACCTCTGAAAAATCATCAGAGGTTTTTTCGTTTTCAAATTGTTCTTTGCCTTTGTCTCTTTCTGGAAGGTGAACATTTTTATTCTTTTCTCCTCTTCTTATTCAAGAATTTCTTTATCATTTCTTATATATTACTCACACGAGGAATTACAAAGAGTCATTTTGTGAAAAATATATATGAAAGAAATTATGAGAATCATTATTCTCGCCCTCTTTCCTTTTGCCATAATCATCATTAATTATTTAACAACTTTCCGCTTTGTACTTTTCAACATTTTTTTCCTTAACGAAACTTTGTTATCCCCTTCTTAAAAAGCTATAAAACGTCAACAATGTTTGTATAGACCCACACGAGTTTCGTTTGATACTCTATGTATAGAAAGAAACTCCTTGTAGAAAGGTGAGTGATTAAAATGGATTCTCTTTCTCATAAAGAAGCTGATAAAGGTGCTATTGTCAGCATTATAGCCTACATATTTTTATCCTCTATGAAAATCATCATCAGTTATATTACCCTCTCTAGCGCATTACGTGCTGACGGTTTGAATAACTTAACGGATATTGGTGCTTCTTTAGCAATATTAATTGGCCTGAAAATTTCTCGTAAGCCTCGTGACCCAGATCATCCATATGGGCATTCGCGTGCAGAACAAATCGCATCACTTGTTGCTTCCTTTATTATGGCAACGGTCGGATTAGAAGTTGTGATTAGTGCAATTCAATCGTTTTTAAATCCGAAACAAGCAGCGCCTAATGTACTCGCTGCGTGGGTTGCTTTATTTTCTGCCATCGTAATGTATTTCGTATATAAATATACGAAAAAGATTGCGATTCAAACAAAGAGTAAGTCGTTAGAAGCCGCTGCAAAAGATAATTTATCAGATGCTCTCGTAAGTATTGGTACAGTAATAGGTATTGTCGGATCACAGTTCAAAATGCCTATTTTAGACCCTATTGCTGCTTTAATTGTTGGTCTTATTATTTGTAAGACTGCATGGGAAATTTTTGTAGAAGCTTCTCATATGTTAACGGATGGAATTGATCCTGAGAAAATGGATGAATACGCTGATGCTATAGGGCATATTTCAGGTGTAGAACATATTGTAGATATTCGTGCTCGTATGTATGGGAATCAAACGTATGTAGATATTACAATTGAAGTAGATGCTCGAATGGATGTTAGCGAAAGCCATTGTATTACTGACAATATTGAAGATATGCTTCGAAAAAAATTCGGAATTTACCATGCTCATATTCATGTGGAGCCCATGCAAAAAGAACCTATTATGACATAGGTTCTTTTTTAATGAACGCCTTATGAAATATAACACATAAAACGAGCCAGCTACCGCCCGCTGCCCATCCGGCTAATATGTCAGATGGATAGTGCACGCCAAGATAAATTCGGCTAACTGAAATAGATAATACAACGAAGCTTGCTATAAAAATAATCAGCAACTTTTTATGCAATGAAATACGATCTTCTGTAATTGTGACGTATGCAATAAATCCTAAAAAAGCAGTAGCATTCATCGTATGACCGCTCGGAAAGCTATATCCAGTTGCTGTAACAAGCTGCGTCACATCAGGTCGTGCTCGTTCATACCATAGTTTGAGCATACTGTTCAAATAACGTGATCCGTAATAATTAATTGTTAGAAGTAATGCACTTAATATTTTTTTTCTAAGAAGAAAATACATTACAAGTATAATGAGTAACGGGAAATATATTCTTTTTGAACCGATAAAGGACACCCAAGTAAAATAGGTTGTCAAATAATCGTTTCGGAAACTTTGAATAAAGTGTGCGACTACATTATCAAATTTTTCAATACAAGCGGTATGATACGAAAGTGATAGTGCGACAAAACAAATGAGTAGTGTACAACTTAACAAGTATAAATGTCGGTATCGTTTCACATACATAACCTCACTATGCAAAAAAATGGAGCGGTTGTTTTAGTTTTCCTCTCCATTTCTTTTTTATGCATAGTTTATTAAAAAATATTATTGTTAATTTTTTGCTGCATTGCTGGGATATCCTCACTTGTTACTGTAAAGCGAATAACCTTCTCATCAAGATCAAGCGCTTCAGCGAATAAACCAGCTAATCCACGTGATTTTCTATCTACTTCCATAATAATTTCTAATCGGTCGTGAGCACTTGGCAATATTAATAATTCTAATTCATCTAATTTTCCATAATGCTCACCTGAGACTGGAATAAACTCAAATTCTTGCGCGAATGGAACTTGCTTACGTAATCGATACGGTAATTCTTCGCATTCTATATGACGCACTTTAAAACCTAATTGATTTACACTATTTAATACACTGTTCAATAGCGCATTCGGCAACACTTGAATATAATCACGGTCACTTGGATCAATACTACGTTTAATATCAAGGCCTGTATGAAGCCAAACCGTTTTCATTCCAAGTGTTAGTGGTACTTCAATTGGCATTAAAAACGAAAATGGAATTTCCACTTTTTCATTTGGCTCTACAGAAAATGGATCTGTTAAACGAACTCGCTCCAAATCATACGTTGCCGTTACTTTTTTATCATCCACTTCTCTTACATATGACGTCGACAACGTTAAGTAAATGCTTTCAATTTCTTGGCTAACTGAACCTCCAGTTATATGAACCTTCCCTACTATCTCTTCTCCAACTATATACTCATCTTTTTCAAGAACAGTATCTACTTTTGCAGTACCAATACCAACGCTTGCTAAAAACTTTTGAAACATGGAGTCTCCATCCTTTCTAAAGCGTAAGCTACATCTTTTTTCAAATCTTGTACATTTTCATAGTATGGCGCTTTCATTTGTAACATTCGCAGTAGCATGTCGCGATTATATTCTTCCAGCACTAACTCTTCATACCAAGGTTTTTCCTTTTTTTCAGTCGATTCATAACTAGCATACAATAAAAATAATGCGAAATGACCGAGCGCATAAAAATCGCTACGAAAGTGAATTTCTCGCATCAAAGCTTGTTCACCTTCATAAGTTGTAGCTCGCTCATCACCCCCACCTTTCAATTTAGCCAATCCAAAATCAATAATACTAATCTGATTTTCTTTCATTAATATGTTTGGAATACGTAAATCTCGGTGAATGATACCTTTACTATGAAAATACGAAACAATTCCTAGTACTTCATATAAAATTTCAAAAACTTCACGTTCATCATATACTTGCCCATCTAAGAAAATATAATCTTCGAAATTTTCTCCCGGCATATACTCCATCACAAAAAAGTTCTTTTTCTCCCATATGAAATGATCATGTAGATTAGGAATTGACGCATGATTTAATGTTTGTAAAATCACTTTCTCTTTCTCAAATGATTTTCTACCAGACTCATATCTTTGTTTACTTTGCCTTAATTGTTTTAAGACTCTATATTTATTTATTTGTAAATCATTAACGACATATGTAATCCCATAACTGCCCATTCCAATTACTGATTCAATCTTATAACGCTCTGCAACAATTGTATTTTTTCGCAGTGGTCTATCAAATAAAGCTAGTATACGACGCCATTTCATCAGCTACTTGAAAAGAAGCTACGGCTTTTACGTTTTCTTTTATAATGCTGATGCCCATAACCAGATGAACGTCGTTTATTATCGCTACTTGAATACGAGCGCCCTCTATGACGATAATCACTACTTGAATACGAACGATGTTTTTTCTTTCCTAATAAAGAATCAATAATTTTTTTGAACATCCCTTCACCTCTTGTATAAAAACTCCTTTTAATTATACCAACAATTCTTGTCTATATTTGTGACAAGTTTGTAAAGAGTAAAAAACGACGAGTTAAGCCCGCCGTTACTTTCAATCTTCCTCTTCATCAAAAACTTCATCAATCATGCATTTCTCTAATAAATACTCAAATGTAATATCTGCCAGGTCCTCAATTTCTTCTCTTTTTGGAACGTACCCTCTTTCAATTAGTCGCTCATAAAAAAACTCCGCAATCTCTTCCGTGTCAATTACGACTTCAATTTCCTTCATGAGCATCACTCCTTTATTTCTGTTTTATGAAAAAATCTCAAAATTATGTATATGAGATTAGAAAAATAGTTTTTCTTTTTTTATAAGTCATATCATGTAGGTAAAGGGCATACGATGTTAGTACAAGCTATCCAAAGGGGGAAATAATAATGGAATACCAATACGAAGTAGAGCAAACAAAAGAAGAGTTCATGCATGAAGATCAATGGGCAGACTCTCTTATTAAATGGCTTTTTATTTTTTTAATAATTGTAGGCATACCTTATACTGTATATATTGTTGTTCAATTTATTCTCTCTTTCTAGTTAACTATTTTTTCTCTGTCAATTTAACTAAATAATTTTGAACAACATCCATAACAATTTTATATTCTTCATCTTTAAATGTATCGAATAATAAATGATAATCATTATAAATATCTAATAACCCATCAATAATTTCTTGGCGATTCGTCTTTACACTTACTTTTTTCGAATTGTTAATCGACTTCAATTTTCCTAAATCCAATTTATTCATACCAGCCTTATCTTGTTTCATTTTCTTCAAAATTGCATTTGCCGTTTGTGCATTGGCAAGTAATGTTAAATCCGATTCATCAGCTTCTAGCCATTCACCATCAGTAATTCGTGACAATTCATATATAGTATCTTCCCATGCATCATTTTTATATCTCCATACTTCTGTACGAAAACCAACAATACGAAAAACATCTTTATCATATCCAGTTACTTGCACGAGATCACCAAACGTAAAGTTATAATTTAATTCAATCCACTCTGTGTCGCCCTTTTTCATTTCTTGCTCTGTAACATACTGCAAAGTTTGTTCTACATAAAATCCATCGTGATTATTTACTTCGTATACGTAAACTCCATCTAAAATCTTCATATTTGTAATTTTCCCAACGGTTCCATATAGCGTAATCACGACTATGTCCCCTACGTTATATTTAGGTTGTTTTTTCTTTGCCATCTATATCTCTCCTTTTTTAAACGTCGTGATTTTGATAACAGTATATGCAACCTACATAAAAACGCTTATCACAGAAGCTTATATTCATAAATTTTTTCAATAAAAAAGTAGAATTTGTATATAACTCAAAAAAGCTAGTATTTAAACTAGCTTTCACTTTTCATTTATGTTCTAACAGCAAGACGTATTGTAAATAAAAAACATAATGAATACTTCACTTCTTTCAAAGTAATATATTCATTATGCTTTCATTTTCCTAAAACTTCATATCGTTATCTCTCTTGTATATATAAATCCCATGCTTCATCAAATATAGACATACTTTCTAGCATTCCACTTAACTCTAAGTATGAACTAATGACATCATAGTCTTCAGATTGCTTTGGAAAACTTAAATCATCATACATCGCCTCTGCTAAATCTGATATTTCATTTTTAAATAAAGCTGCACGGTGCTTCATCATATAATGGTAAAATGTCTTTTTCAAAAATATTCCCTACCTTTCTAACTTGGGTACATTATACAAGGCGAAAAAGAAAAAAACCAGCATAAAAGCTGGTTAAAAGTCGAAATAATTCCTTTTTAATAAACGTGGTCTTCCCATCAACTCTTCGTATGTTAGTTGTTTTGGCAAATCTTTCGTATAAATTAAAAACAACTGATCTTCAATTTCTTTTACAGTATGGTCTGATTGATAGTCCATTCCACATGAGGAACAAGTAATACATGGTGTCTTTTGGATTTCAATGGCTTTCGTACCATCTGGTAACTCCCAATATACAGTATTCAAGCTTTCTTTCGCTTCTGTACTGTCACACCACATACAATTCATACTGCGTCACCCTCATTTTTTTTGTCATCATCTAACTTTGCCATTTGCGCTTGATATTTTTTATCTTTCAATTGATCACGCTTATCACGTTTATCTTTTAAAGAAGCATGCGTTTCATTGACTTCATAATCTTTGCGGCGATTCATACGTTGTAAATCATCTGGAACAAGATTAAATTTCTTATCACTCATCAATCCTGCAACACCGATATCAGAACGTTTCTCTTCATAAGTCGGATAAATTTCTTTAAAGTAGCCTTCTGCTCTTCCTGGGATATAGTTTTCTGGTTCTGGATACGTTGTAATAACCCCTTCAAAGTTACGAAGAACAACTTTATCCGCACTTTGTGAAATTAAATAGTTTGGCTGAAGCGCAATTTTTCCACCTCCGCCCGGTGCATCGACAACGAAAGTTGGTACTGCATAACCAGACGTATGTCCACGTAAGCCTTCAATAATTTCTAATCCTTTAGAAACTGGCGCACGGAAATGACCGATACCTTCTGATAAATCACATTGGTAAATATAATATGGACGAACACGAATTTTCACTAAATCATGCATAAGTTTTTTCATAATTGGAACGCTGTCATTAATTCCAGCTAAAATTACAGCTTGGTTTCCAATTGGAACACCTGCATTTGCAAGCATTTCACATGCTAATTTCGATTCTTCTGTAATCTCAATAGAAGTATTAAAATGCGTATTTAACCATACTGGATGGTATTTTTTAATTATGTTACACAGGTTTTCTGTAATACGCTGTGGGAATACAACTGGTGCTCTCGTTCCGATACGAATAATCTCAACATGCGGGATTTCTCGTAAATTCTTTAATACATATTCTAAAATTTTATCATTAATTAGAAGTCCATCACCGCCAGAAATTAAAACGTCACGTACTTGTGGTGTTTCACTAATATAAGCAATCGCATCATCTAATTGCTTTTTCGGTACGCCCATTCCAATTTGTCCACTAAAACGACGACGTGTACAGTAACGACAATACATAGAACATTGATTCGTTACTAAAAATAGTACGCGGTCTGGATAACGATGCGTTAATCCTGGAACTGGTGAATCTTCATCTTCATGAAGAGGATCTTCTAAATCATATTTTGTTTTATATAACTCTTCCGAAATCGGTACTGATTGCATCCGAATCGGACAGCGTGGGTCATCAGGATTCATTAGCCAAGCATAGTACGGTGTAATGTTTAACGGGATCGTTTTCGTTGAAATTTTAACGCCTTCTTCTTCTTCAGGTGTTAAGTTAATTATTTTCTTTAAATCATCTAAAGTTTTGATCGTATTCGTTAATTGCCAAACCCAATCATTCCATTGTTCTTCTGTAACATCTTTCCATAATTCAATATCCTTCCAGTGACGATTTGGTTTGTATACATCATGTAACATTGCTATTCCCCCTTTTTATACGCTCATCCTTTATATAAGCAATAATTATGCCAACTTCATATTCTTGATAAGTAAATGCGAGAAATACCCTATTATATAAGAGAATAAATATTTTTAAGTGCTGTACTAAAACGATATTTACTATCATATTCATTACTTGTTATATATGTAAACGCTCTTTTATTGGTGCAAACACACAAAAACCGCCGATTATTCGGCGGTTTTGTCGTACTTGCTCAGTTTATATTGAAGCGTTTGACGCGGAATTCCTAACATTTTTGCTGCTTGCAAAATATTCCCTTCCGTTTCAATTAACGCTTGATCTATTAATTCCTTTTCTGTTTGATGAAGAGCTTCCCTAAGCGGTAATATACTTTTCTTCTTAGGAATTTTCTCTTTCCGAAATGTACGCGGTAAACAATTAGCTGTTAATGAATTTCCTTCCGCAATAATGACAGCATGTTCTATCGTATGTTTTAATTCACGAACATTTCCGGGCCATTGATAAGCTTGTAATCTTTCCTTTGCCTCTTTATCAATTTCAAGTACTCCTTTTTTATAACTTTTATTATATTCTTTCAAAAAATAAGACGCTAATAACAATACATCTTCAGTTCTTTCGCGAAGCGGCGGAATATATAACGAAAACACATTTAATCGATAGTATAAATCAGTGCGAATTTTATTTTCTCTTAAACATACTTCTGGTGGCTGATTCATCGCCGTAATAACGCGAACATCTACTTTTCTCGTCTTATTATCACCAATGCGGCGAATAACGCCATCTTCTAATACACGTAGCATTTTCGCTTGTAAATCGAGTGGCATTGAATTAAGTTCATCTAAAAACAATGTTCCTCCATCTACAAGTTCAAATAATCCTGCTCGTTCAATTGCCCCTGTATAGCTTCCTTTTGTAGTTCCAAACAATAAACTTTCTAATAGCGACTCTGGCAAAGCTGCGCAGTTTTGTGCAATAAATGGCTTGTTTTTCCGTTTAGAAGCTTCATGAATTGCTTGCACAAATAGCTCTTTCCCTGTTCCTGTTTCACCATATATTAAAACATTTGCATCAGTTGGGGCTACTTTTTGAGCTAACTCTTTCGTCTGTTTAAAGCGGGAATCATTTGTCACAATTGTCTCGAATGCAACATGCTTTTTTACCGTTTTTTTATTAGTCGATCGTTTTATTTTCGATTGTAGATCTACAATCGTATCAGTAAGCTTTTGAATAGTAGAATAATCTTTCGCAATTTCTACAGCGCCAGCAATATTTCCATCTATTAAAATAGGTAACGTCGTATTTACCGTACAAACATCTTCTCCATTTAAATTTTGATAATGCTGAACTTGATGTACAATCGGTTTTTTCGTATGTAACACTTTCATTAGCGTACTCGTTTCCCTAGATAATGAAGGGAATGCTTCTAATAAATGTTTTCCTAGCACATTCTCAATTTTCGATCCATCATGTTTTGCAGCAACTGTATTATAAAAGATTGTAATACCATTTTCATCCACTGCATGTATTGCCTCATCAATACTGCCCAAAATCGCTTCAATGACTTCTTGTGTCGAAACTGCTAGCAATGTCATCCCCCCTCTTGCCGAAAATCCGGCAAATGCATGCCAGATTTTCGGCATCCCTCTGTGCGATTATAAGCATGACGATTCCGTTCTATTATTTTGATGAAATTTGTATATATTTCTATTGCTTATTTATGGTTAAGTGAAACTTTAATCAGTGGGGCTTTATTCATCCCCACTGATTATTAACCCGACTCCCACCTAACTTCTTTGCTTTACAGCCGAATTTTGAGGCGGGAGTCTTACTGCTTTCGAATAGCTGGATAAATCTTTCACCCATATATTCATATCTTCCAACTTATCAAAAATGTAGCAATTATTCGCAAGCCTTCCCGTATATGTATAGCCTAATTGATGAAAGGCTGCATTCATACCGAAAGATAGCGAGCGAGCAATTGTATAAGAACAAAAAATAGATTTTTCTTGGAGCTCTTCCTCCAATTTAATTAACAGACTTTTCATGAAACCATGTTTTCGATATTCAGGTAATGTAGCACAATTCGTTAATTCTGCATTACCTTCTTTCACGTTCATTTCAGCAGATGCTGTACTAATAATTTTCCCTTCGAATTCATAAACATAGTAAATTGTATCGTCTTCCTTCATCGTCTGCTTTACATAACTCGCTTCATTTAAAGGTGTCGGATAAACTTCAAATACTTTTCCAAAGACAATTGCTAATTCTTCCGCGTCCTCTTCTGTCGCTTTTCTTAACACAAATTCCTCTTGGACTATTTTTTCTTTCACTTCTTTTGCTTTTACACCACTTAAAATGGTATCTTCCTCAGTCCAATGAATACTATTTCGTCTTTCATCATTATGATATTTCACGAAGAAGTGCGCATCGTGTCCTTGAAAATAATGAGGTATCGTTGCTTCCAGTAAGAAACCGAAAGAGAGCCATGTTGAAACATGCTCTCCCTTTCCTTTAATAATACATTTAGTGAAAGAATGTTTCTCTGCTAATTCATCGATTGTTTGTATAATACGTTCAACATTTCCTGTATAGTGATCAACTCTAACACGTTTATTAAAATAATCTAAAACCCCTTCTACTGTGTAATGCTTTGTCTGTTCACTAAAAGATTCATAGTATTTCATTTCTTCACCTCACACCAATCTAGTAATGTACATGCAATTATTTTTGCGGTAGCAATCATTTTATCAACTTCTATATATTCGTTTGGATAATGTGCTACTTTCGTCTCTCCTGGACCAAATACTATCGTTGGTACGTTAGCGATTTGTGTGAACAAACCTCCATCTGTTCCCCATGGCGAAGCTTCTATAATCGGTTCGTTCCCTTCGATTTCAACAAAGTTATGTTGAAGCGTTGTAATAAGCGGATGATTTTCTTCTAGTTCACCAGGAACCCATCTCGCTCCAAACCATTCTACTTCTACAGGATTTTTTACAAACCAACTATCCACATCTTTTAATTCACCAATCCAGCCTTCAAACTCTTCTTTTGCTGCCTCTATAGTCTCATTCGGCGCAATACCACATCTTCCTTCTAAAATTAATGAATCGGGAACAGAACTTGGCCAGCTTCCCCCTTCAATTTTCCCAACGTTAATTGGAATTGGAATCGGAATCCCCTTAAATAACGGATCTGTAATTCGACCATTTCTCTTCTCTTCTAATTTTCTCAAATGATCTACAACAAACATACTTTTTTCAATTGCACTTACTCCTTCATACCGTGTACCACCGTGTGCTGCTTTTCCTTTTATATGTAGACGAAACCACATTGACCCTTGTTGTTTCGGAAAAAACTTCATATTAGTCGGCTCAGGAATAATAACGCCATCTGCCTTATATCCTCGTAAAATAGCAGCTAATGTTCCTGCCCCACCGCTCTCTTCTTCTATTACACTTTGAAAATGTATATCACCTTTTAGTTCAATACCAGATTCAACAATAGCTTCCATCGCAAGCATAAGTGAGACATTGCCGCCTTTCATATCTGTTGTTCCACGTCCATATATGCGGTTTCCTATTTTCTCTCCACTATACGGATGATGGTCCCACTGATTTACATCCCCTTCTGGCACGACGTCAATATGCCCGTTTAAAATCATAGATTTCCCTTCGCCACTTCCTTTTAAAGTCGCTACAATGTTCGGGCTATCTGTAAAGCTTGTACGAGGTGATACGAAATAAGGGTGATCTTTCATTTCATTAAAAGCAGGCTCCCAAATATCAAGGTCTAGACCTAACTCACGCAACTTTTCAATAACAATTGCCTGCGCACCACTTTCATCACCAGATACGCTCTTTTCTTGAATTAATCGTGTTAAAATTTTTACGCTCTCTTCTTCATGACTCTCAATATAATCACAAACTTGTTTTTTTAATTGCTCCATATATTACAACTCCCCTCATTCAATTACTAGTAAATTTGAGCTTATATGAAAATCAGCTGTCGTATGTCGTTTTACATCTTCTACAGTGTACGGACTCATTAATTCTTGTAAGACAAGTCCTCTTGGAGTCACTTCCATGACAGCCATGTCTGTAATAATTAAATCTACACATTTTTTCGAAGTTAATGGCAATGTACATTCCGAAACAATCTTTGCATTTCCGTATTTATCAACATGATTCATCACAACAACGACCCGCTTCGCTTTTTGCGCTAAATCCATCGCTCCTCCAATACCTGGAACGCGTTTTCCTGGTACAATCCAGTTCGCTAAATCACCATTTTCACTTACTTGTAACGAACCAAGTATCGTAACATCAAGTAATCCTTTTCTAATCATGCCAAACGCCATGCAGCTATCGAAATAACTTGCTCCTGTAATAAGAGATGTTGGTAAACCAGCTGCGTTACATAAATTCTCATCTTCATTCCCTTTACTTGGCGTTGGTCCCATACCGACAATACCGTTTTCCGCGTGAAACATAACATTCATATCTTCTGGTAAATGATTCGGTACAAGCGATGGAATTCCAATACCTAAATTTACAATCATGCCATTTTGAATTTCTCTCGCTGCACGTCTTGCAATCTTATCTCTCACTTCTACGCCCATACCCATTTCCAATTCACTCCTTCCGATGGCACGATATAATTTACAAATACACCAGGGACGACAATTTCTTCTGGATCTAAACTTCCAAGTGGAACAATTTCTTCTGCTTCTACAATCGTTATGTCCCCAGCCATAGCTACGTGCGGATTCATATTACGAGCGCTTTTATCAAATACAAGATTGCCAAACGGATCCGCTTTTTTCGCATATACAATTGCGACTTCAGCCGTTAAAGCTGTTTCAACTAAATATGTCTTTCCATTCATTTCAACTGTTCGTTTTCCTTCTTCTACAATCGTATCAACACCAACATCAACTAAAATACCACCAAGCCCTACACCGCCAGCGCGAATACGCTCTGCTAATGTTCCTTGCGGAGAAAATTCAATTTGTAATCTTCCTTCATTTAATTGTCTTCCCGCATTTGGATTTGACCCAATATGAGAAGTAACTAAAGATTTAACCCTTTCATTCGTAACAAGACGACCGATTCCTACATCAGGAAATCCAGTATCATTTCCTATTAAATTTAAATTTGTAATGCCTTTATCTAAAACAGCTTGAATTAAAGATGGAGGGGATCCGATCCCGCCAAATCCCCCAAACATTAATGTCATATCATCATGGAACAAAGAAATTACTTCCTCTATTTCTTTTAATTTACCGAATGTATTTGTAATAGTTGTCATGCGATACTATGCCCTCCTTTTTGCATCATCTCTTCCACGCTCTTTACAAAAATTGAAAGTAATTCATCTAACTCGGAATATGTAGTTGTCATTGGTGGTGCAACAAGCAGTGCACTATCCTCTTTCCCTGCTTGCCCTGAAACAGCTTGGTATAAGAGAAGTCCATTTTTAGCTGCAACTGAAATGAGCTCCGACGCTTTTGTAAACGGTTGCAATTCTATTCCAATTAGCAACCCTTTTCCACGCACATCGGCAATGATTGTCGATTGTTGCTGAACTTTCTGTAACCCTTTTATTAAATACTCTCCCTTTTCCGCTGTTTTTTCAGGTAAATTATGTTTCTCCATATATTCAATAACAGCTAAAGCCGTCGCTGCAGACAATGGATTTGCACTTAGCGTATGCCCGCTCATAACAGAGCGTGATCCTCGTAAAATCGGCTCCATAACGCGGTCACTTACAACTGTCGCTGCCATCGGTGTATAACCCGCTCCTAATCCCTTACCAAGTGTCATAATATCCGGCTCTACACCCCAGTGTTCCATCGCAAACCATGCACCAGTACGACCAAGCCCAGTCATTACTTCATCCGCAATAAATAAAATATCGTAATGACTACAAATATCTTTAATTACTTTATAGTATTCTTTCGGCGGGACAACCGCGCCTCCAGCAGCTCCGATAATCGGTTCAGCAATAAAAGCTGCAATATGCTCTGCACCAATTCGATCAATCGCTCTTTCTAGTTCAGTCGCACAAGAAAGTTGACATGTTGGATATACCTTTTGTACAGGACATCTGAAACAATATGGAGCTGGAATAGTCGGATAATCTTCCAAAATAGAAACGAAACGTTGTCTGCGCAGTGGATGCCCAGACATAGATAAAGCTCCCATTGTAATCCCGTGATAGCTCATCCACCGTGACAAAATTTTATGTTTCCCTTGAATGCCACGCTCCTGAAAATGCTGAATTGCGATTTTCATAGCTGTTTCATTTGCTTCCGTACCACTATTCACAAAAAAGCTCCAGTTCAAATCTCCTACACATAAATCACTTAACTTCTTCGCTAATTTTTCAGCTGGTTCACTCGTAAACTGTGATCTATAAACGAAAGCGATCTCCTCTGCCTGTTTTTTAATAACTTCTGCTATCTCTGCTACGCCATGTCCAATACCTGCCGTAATCGCTCCGGACGAACCATCAAAATATTTATTTCCGTTTTGATCATACAAATACACACCTTTTCCATGTGAAATCATCGGATACGGCTGACCAACAAGTGGTTTAATTAAGTAATCGCGCATAGCGCTCCCCCATTTCTCCAATTTGTATATGTATATGAAGAAAATTGACGTTTCTTTCATAAAAAAGAATCCTCTGCAAAAGCAGTGAATTTATCAAAAAACTATTATAAAATATACAAATGATTGCTAAACATTATTTTAAAAACAGAAAATTCAGAACTTAAATTGAAGACCAACCCTTACCTGTACGCTTAAATACCCCTTCCTGATTTAAGATAACAACAAATTGAATATTTTTTTAACATAATATCAGCTTCCCTCAATTGCTGACATTGTGTAAACTTCGACGGAACTCCCGTTATTCTCCTTCCTATTATCCTACTTTATATTGCATATTTTCAAACAAAATTCGACATATTACTTCGCCTCATTTATCGTAACTATTACTTAACAAATAGTACCACCTGTTTAGAACAATAAAAAAAGAACCGATTAACCACATTAATCAGTTCGGCACGACGCTCTTTTATCGGTATTACCTTATCCAACGCATCACTAAAATTAATAGAAATACTCATAATGCAAATCCATAATTCGTCCCACAGCCTATAGCACCAAATCCTCCATAACTTCATTCCCAATAACCATTGGGATATCCACATCCCAATGGTTCCACTCCTTCCATCAAAGTCAAACTACCTTTCCTTTATAATTTATGTAGGACAATTATCAATTTGTATGTGTGTTTGCCTATAAATAAAAAAATCCCCATTTTAACTTTTCCTTCTAGAAAGGCAAGTTTTTTGCATAACCTCTTTCTAGCTTCGCATATATTTGTAATGATGATAAAGGAGGAATGTTCATGACTCAATCCGAAATTGAAAAATACGGACAAGAAGCTGCACGTTACGAACAGCTCGCTCGTTACTATCAATATAGCAATCCTAAAAGATATGTAGAACTCTATATGAAATACCATGATGCAATTACAAAACTTGTACAAGCATATGAAAAGAGAGATTCACAAGAAGCGACTTTACCGTCACATATGAGAATCTTCCACACAGCTCCCCATACACCAGCAGTTGATATTATAATAAACGGACAAAAGGTTATTAAAAATATTTCTTTTAAACAATTCAGTCCTTATTTATCATTGGTGCAAGGTAAATACCGTATTGATATTGTCCCTGTCGGAAACGAAACTCCAATATTCTCAGCATTAGTACCAATAATGGGGAATCACACTTATACCCTTGCAGCGGTCAATAGCGATAATCATCTCCAATTACAACCTATTCTTGATAATACTCATTTACCATCTGGTCAAGCAAAAATACGCTTTGCACATTTTTCACCAGACACTCCTGTTGTAAATGTAAATTTAAAAGATGGGGATCATTTATTTGAAAATGTACTCTTTAAACAAATAACAGATTTTTTACAAGTTAGCCCTGGTACAGCAGATATTGAAGTTTCACTTGCTGATACAAAAAAAGTACTATTAACCATTCCAAAATTCAACGTTGAACCAAATACAATTTACACAATTTCAATAGTAGGTTATTCAACTGAGGATCCAAAATTAGAGACCGTTATACTTACAAATTAAAACAGTCTACACCATTCGTATGGTGTAGACTGTTTACTTTTGAAACGTAATTTGAAATTCTGTCCAATCGTTATTCGAACGACACAATATGGATCCGTTATGTTTTTCTACAATTTGTTTACATACAAATAGTCCAATACCAGTTCCTAGCTTTTTAGTAGTTACAAATGGCTCAAAAATGGTCTCTACATTTTCTGCTGGAATCATAGGCCCATTATTTTTTATAACAATGCGAACAGCCTGATCCTCTTCAAATACATCAATGATAATTTTCCGCTCTTCTTTCACCGATTCAAGAGCATCAATCGAATTCATTAAAATATTTAAAACTACTTGCTTCACTTCACTCCGGTAACCAACGAGTGGAATAGGATACGGCAAATTCTTTTCAATCAAAACATTTGCATTAACTAAACTTGGATATAAGAATTGTATAATATCTTGAAATAAGTCATTTAGCCAAAAACGTTCAGATTCATTCCACATTTCTTTTTTCGATACAAGTAAAAATTGCGAAATCCTAAAATTTAATTGATCTAATTCATGCGAAATAATATCTAAATACGATAGATTAGGATGGTCTGTCTTCAATAACTTTACAAATCCCATAATCGAAGTTAGCGGATTACGAAATTCATGTACAAAACTAGCCGACATTTGCCCTAGAATCGTAAGCCTTTCTTTATGTGTTTCATTTATATATTGCTGTTTTTCTTCTAAATTTCTCGATATAATTTCTGAGTATTTTAAAACGGTATAATAAATTAATTTGTCAAAACAAGTATGTATTTTGGCCATAATCGGTTTCAGTTCACGAGCGCTTACATCCAATTCGCACATTGCTTCAAAAAGTTCATTTCTTCCCACATTTGCATTGTAGACAAAATCTCCAATATTCGCATCTGCCCCTGCACGCTCAATGGCAATTTTCTCACATAATGGCTGAAGATAATTAATGTCTTTATCTTCCATAATGAGTTCGATAATTAACTCTAATAAATTTTCTCCATTTTGAACTACCTCTTGTTTAAATGGATCTTTTTCGGAAATTATCATTTTGTTTTTCCAGTTCTCTACGAATTGGTGCCTGTTGTTTTTCAAGTGCGAACAAAATACTTCTTTAATATCCTTATCGATTGGAAAAACCTCCATTCCCTCATTTCCATACGACGAATACCCTTTATATTTTGAATATTAACACAAAAAACACATTTCGTTAATAGATTTTTGTCACATTTTGTTAATTTCTGTTGATAAAATTTATTTTTCCTTTCTTATTTAAATAAGTTGTATTCATATATCCCTTTTCCCTTCTCATTTTTTTAATTATTTTCCTGTTCAAAACTACTTTTTTTTGCATCCTTTTTAATTCTTGCGTACAATAAGAAGTGAAAGGTGTGAAAAATATGGTAAATAAAAATGTGGAAGACTATCTCCAAGAAGGCATATATGGCCAAAAGCAAAACAAACCAGAAGAACGTAATATGTACTTAACTACATTACGTGAGCGTGTAGAAATCGCTTTAACAATCGGTCAAGTAATGCAAAGTAATGTGTATACAGAAGTAACAAGTAGCATGCGTTCTTCTCAATCATTACAACTATTCCTAAATGGTAGCATTGCTTACCCACATTTATCAAAATACATTAAATTAGCAAATGAAAAAAATGTACCTTTTACAATTGTTCAAAATAAAGGCACAGAAACACCAATCGGTTTAGTACTATCTCACAGCACTGCTGTAGATAAAGAACATATTTATGTCGAAGATGATATTTTCAAACAAGAAATGAAGTAAAATAAAAGGTACACTTGATTAAAAAAGTGTACCTTTTATTTTTTAATACATATTAATTTCATTTCTGTCATTTCTTCTATTGCATATTTAATCCCTTCACGGCCTGTGCCACTCTCTTTCACACCGCCATAAGGCATATGATCTACTCTGAACGTTGGAATATCATTAATCATGACACCACCGACTTCTAATTCATCAATTGCACGCATTGCTTTACATAGATTGTTTGTAAATACACCTGCTTGTAATCCATAACGTGAATTATTTACTTGTTCTAAAGCCTCATCAAATTCTTTAAATGTATTTACAGTCATAAGTGGACCGAATACTTCTTGGCACTGAACAGATACATACTCTGGAACATTTGTTAATACAGTTGGTTCAAAAATCCTTGCATCACGTTTGTTACCACCGTATACAACATTAGCTCCTTCCTTAACTGCCTCTTCCACCCATGAATTTATACGTTCTACATCGTTTTTTGAAATAAGTGCTGATACATCTGTTTCTTCATGAAGCGGGTCTCCTACTACAACGTTTTCCATTGCTTTCATTAATTTTGTAATAAACTCATCCATTTTGCGTTCATGCACAAAAACACGTTGTACTGAAATACAAACTTGTCCATTATTCACAAACGCGCCCCATTTTACACGTCCAATTATTTCGTCTGTCAATTCAACATCTTCATCAATAATTACTGCAGCATTCGATCCTAATTCTAACGTCACTCGTTTCAACCCAGCTTTTTCCTTAATTCCAATACCTACTTTCGGACTTCCTGTAAAAGTAATACTAGCAACGTTCTCATCTTTTACTAATGCCTCACCTACAACAGATCCAGGTCCAGAAATTATATTGAAAGCTCCCTTTGGTAAACCAGCTTCTTCAAATAATTCTACCAATGCATACGACGAAAGTGGTGTTTGGTCGGCAGGCTTTAGCACAATAGTATTTCCAGACGCAATTGCTGGGCCTACTTTATGTGCTACTAAATTAAGTGGAAAATTAAACGGTGTAATAGCACCAATAACCCCGATTGGTTGTCGAATTGTATACGCTATACGGCCGTCTGCTCCTGGCGCAGCATCCAATGGTAACGTCTCACCATATATTCGCTTCGCTTCTTCAGCTGCAAACTTATATGTTTGAACAGTGCGATCTACTTCTCCCCGTGCAGCACGAATTGGTTTTGCAGCTTCTTTTGCGATAATCTCTGCAAACTCTTCTCTTCTCTCATCCATTCTTTGTGCAACCTTTTCTAAAATAGTTGCACGGTCGTACGCAGATAATTTTTTCATTTCTTTCATTGCATTTTTAGCCGAAACTATTGCTTCCTTAACGTCATCTTCTGTACCTTGCGCAATCTCCGCTAATGTTTCTTCAGAATATGGTGCATACAATGGTTTATACGTCTCTACTGATTTCCATACCCCATTTATATATAAATGCTTTTTCATAGTGGTTCTCCTTCCAAATATATGTATACAATAATATATTGCATTTATTTCACCTGGTGAAAGGTCTGACCTATGTAATTGTATCATAGCCCTAATACAGCAAAAAACATTTTGCTCAAAAAAAACCCTGCTACAAAGCAGAGTTTACGAACTAATTTGTTCTTGGAGCGAAATCTTTTTTTCATCTCCTACAATAACAATCGATTCTGAAGGTTTCGTTACTTCTAATCTCTTAATATAGTGTCCATCTAATTCTTTCACACAAAATTTATAATTTTCAATTTCAATGGTATCGCCTTCGGAAATCTCAATATTTTTTGTTAGAATCCAACCGCCAATCGTATCGACATCATCGTCGTCAATAGTCAAACCTAATAATGCGTTCACTTCACTAACAAGTACTTTTCCCTCTAAAATCGTTTTCGTCTCACTAACTTGTTGGATTTCCGGTTGTTCATCAGTATCGAACTCATCTTGAATATCCCCTACAATTTCTTCTAAAATATCTTCAACGGTTACAAGACCTGATGTACCACCATATTCATCAATTAATATAGCGATATGTGTCCTTTCTCTTTGCATTTTTAAAAATAGATCATGAATTGGGATGGATTCAATAACTAAAATAATTGGCCTAATATATTGCTCCACTATCTTTTCACTAACAACTCGATGCTTCACAAAATCTGTAAATATATCTTTAAAATTCACAAAGCCTATTACATGGTCCTTATCACCATCAACAACCGGATACCTCGTATATTTTTCATGAGACATTTTTTGTAAAGCCTCTTCAGCAGGCATTTCTTTATTTAAAATATTCATCTCTGTTCGTGGTACCATTATTTCTTTCGCAATACGATCATCAAATTCAAATATTTTATTCACATACTTATATTCAGATTGATTAATCTCACCATTTTTATAACTTTCTGAAACTAACAACCGCAATTCTTCTTCTGAATGCACTTCATCATGCCCTTTTGGTGGTTTCAACCCAAAAAACTTTGTAATTAACCGAGCTGATCCATTTAAAATCCAAATGAATGGGAATGCAATACGATAAAACAAAATGAGTGGCTTAGCAACAAAGAAACTCACTTGTTCTGCTTTTTGAATCGCAAATGTTTTTGGAGCTAACTCTCCTACTACCACATGGAAAAATGTGATAAACAAAAACACTAAAATTATAGCGAAAATGTCTGCGAGTTGAGTAGGGACGTTCCAATTTGCAAACAACACATCAAACATATGCTTTAGCGCAGGTTTACCAGACCACCCAATCCCAAGAGCTGTAACAGTTATTCCTAATTGACAAGCTGATAAATATTCGTCTAAGTTTGTAATGACTGTTTTGACAGATATTGCACGATTATTTCCTTCTGCAATTAAATAGTCAATTCGTGAACTCCTCACTTTAACAATTGCAAATTCTGCTGCAACGAAAAATGCCGTTAAGGCAATTAAAACAATCACTATACTTATACTATATATGTCCAAATACTTTTCCTTACTTACAGTGTAAGCAAGGAAGCCACCTCCTACTTAAATTTATTCAAGTGAAGTAAGCATTCTTATACTCTAATAAAATTCTACATTATTAACCACCTTTTTATATATTATATGCATACATAAAAAAGATATTTATAATTATGATAATCTAATTAGCTTATTATCGTCAAACTGTAATAAACACAATTTTCTAATAACTTAAAATAATTTATATAAATCGTATGTGCTAAACAGCTGAACTTCGTGAAAAAACACTTTCTTTGCCGATTCCACACTTCTTTTGTCACACCTGAAGGGAACTTGCTACATAACTAGAAATCATTCAACAGGATATATATAGGAGGGATTATTTTGGAATATAAAACACCATTTATCGCAAAGAAATTAGGTGTTAGCCCAAAGGCTGTTGTCCGGATTGCACAACAATTAAATCTTACAATAAAAAAAAATAAATATGGTCATTTCATTTTCACACAAGGTGATTTAGATATAATGTTAGAATACCATCGTTCTCAAATGGACCAGCCTCAAAACTCTCAAACTACTCAAAAAACATCTTCAAATGATGTAGAAAAATTAAAAACTCAAGTAAACACAATTGTTCAAAACACATCATCGAATGATTTTGAGCAATTAACAGCTCAATTAACCACAATCACGAGAAGACTAGATCGAATGGAAGAACAAATGCAAAATAAAGCAAATGATGTCGTTACATACCAACTTTTACAACATCGCCGCGAAATGGAGGAAATGTTAGAACGAATTCAAAAACTAGAAGCTACCCTAAAAAAAGAAGAACCAATATACATTACTCCTGATGCAAAACCAACATATGAAAGAGAAAAGAAACCGAAGCGTCGTAAAATGATTTTTAGTATATTTGGACTATAACATTTTAGACCCTTATTACAAAAATAAGGGTCTACTTTTTCGTATGAAGAAAGATGACTGTAATATGACACCCTTCTTCATACTATACATATTCATATATTTTCATTTTGTTAACATAATATTTTTACTGTATTCTGCAATAAGTACCTGCGCATGAGCATTCCCTTGAATAATATCACGGAATTCTTTCAAGGAATACAGATGTGTAGCCCCTTTTCGAGCATGAATTCGCACTGGTACACCTTGTAAAGTATCATGAAACTGGAATGGACTATCTATCGGTTCAATTGGAAAACCGAGTGTAAGTAAATACATATACATTCTTTTTGTAACTGCTGCAATATACCATTCCGCTTTCGTCTCTAACGCATGCATAAATAAAATAGCTGCCAGCCTTTTGAAATGTCCTCTCCCCCGAGACGTTTTCGCAATACTTAACTTTCCTATTTCATACACATTTTTCAAATCTTTCACTAAATCATTTTCAGAAAACGGATAGAAAAACTCAGAATTTGATTGTTCAGGTACTGTAAACTTAATACATTCTACTGTACCAATATGATGTTCATCTTCTATTAATAAAAATCGTGATGGATTTAAATTACGTTCTATAAACATTAAGTTTCTTTCTTCACAAAAATCTCCCCACAGTTGCTCGAACCAAAAATGTTCTTCCTTTGTTTGAACACGCTGGAACATATTTACCCGCCTTTCCCATCGCCGTTCTTTTTTTGATAACGCTTTCACTTACTATCATATAAGAACAAATCTTCGTATGCAACTAAAAATATTTATGTCTTATTATATTCTGCAAATTGAATTAAATTCCTATTTCACACTCTTTTCCCCCGCATGTACCATTTCTTACTTTCTTATACAATCATACATACAAAGAAAGTTAATTGCTCTAATAAACGATGTTTATCATTTCAAGTTCGCCCCATGTTATGCTTATTTCCTTATGGCATATAATTCTTCTTAACCTAAAGAAATCCTTCATTAAAAAGGATTTCTTTTACATTTTATTACTTTTTAACCATTTCTCAAAAATTTGAATCATCCCATGCTTCCCAGCCAACTTCTCTTCTCCTTGTTTCGTTTTATATGGATATAGTTGTAAAAATACTCCACAACCGGATTCAATTTTTTTACTATGCATATGGCTACCTGGATATACACAAATCACTTCATAAATCGCTCTTCGCTTAAAAATTCGTTTACCATTCTGTTCTTCTACATACTTAATAGACCAGTATTTATACATTTGCTCAGTTGCTTTCGTATTACCGACAGGCTGAAAAATATTGTACATAGGGCTGTATTTCACTTCGATAATAATAGAAGATTTATATACATACTTCTCTTCTTCCTTTACATAACAATCTAAACGAATATCCGGTTTCTTTGTGTCCTCTCCATTATAAAAATTACTTCCTTTGCTTAGTGCAATAAGAGGGTGTGTTTCAATTAAATCATTAAACGCGACGTGCACTTTTATATCATCTCGATGTAAAATCACTGTCGTTCCATCTTGTAATCCGTCTAAATAAAAATGTTCTTGTATTTGTTCACGGATAGGATTCTTATCTTCAAATCCGATTTGTTCTAATATAGAAATAACGATAAAAAAAGCGTAATACTCATACACTAAAAACGTTGGTTTATATACGAATAATAAAGATGGGGGTTGTTCCGTATGTTGCGGTAACAATTCTAAATGGTGGATTAATTGTTGATGTGGTATAGATAAAGTGTTCGAATTAATGGTAGCTGTTTCAGAAACTTCCCGCCAAAATGGAGAATACAATACATTTCGAAAGTATTGCACGCTTTCATATACGATATGAGCTAATATTTTATATTCTTGTATTTTCACAGAACTTTTCCGTAAATCTGCTTCTTTCAATAAATGTAGATTTCTATATTTTTGTTTTTCCCTATCCGTCACGGATCCATTTCGTTCAATCGTTTTCATAATTGTTTTAACAGCTTGAAATTCGTCTGACTTTTTCTTCTTTTCTCCTTCTAGTATTTCAATAGTTTTACGTACAAAACTTTCTGCTTCAAGTAAATAATAATAGAATTGCATCGTTTTAAATTTAAGAAATGCATTTTCAATACTATTTTTTTGCTCCTTAAATTTACGGTTGTAATATTTCGCATAAAGCTTTCTTTCTGTCATAATGGCAGTTTTTCTCGTTGTCTTCCGCTCTTTCCTTTCCCATTCATATTCGTGTACAAATTCCGCATTCGATTCTACTTTCTTAAAAATTTGTTTTATTCTTTTCATTTTTTGTGGCAACTTTCTTAACAATACCAAATAAGAAGAATCTTCAATATCGCTAAGTGCTGAGAAAGTTTTCTTGTAATAACCTCTATCTAAAATTAACTCGTTTAAAATTGACTTCACATAATCTTGAATCATTTCAAATTGGTCATCAAAAAAGTTTTTAGGAACAACTTGAAACGCACCATAATAAGTTTTATCTTCTATACGCACTTCAAAATGATATAATCCACAGCGCCACGGATAAAAAAATTCAGTTTTTCCATGTTCATACACTAATACTCTTTGTTTTTTTTCATTTAATTCATATTGTGACTCTTTTATATTCTTTTGTCCCTCATATACTTTATTCCATATGAATGTAATATCCATTGGATTTTGATAATGGAAATGCAATTTCAGTGGTTTTAATTCCTGTACTTTATAAATACATTGAACTAATGCTGTAGTAGACGTACAAAGCCGGTTTAAAAGGATAAAATCGCCTTTCCCCTCAGTACCAATAATTAGCTTCAATACAAACGGGAGCGTTTCTTTCGTATCGACGATTGCTGTTTCATAACGCTCCTCATTTTGCATAGCCATACAGCTCCAGTTCTCTACGCTTTTGTCTTATATAAGCTAAAGAATGTTCAAATGTAGATACACGATTTGCAAGCGGAGACTGTAAAAGTGGTATCAATGTCGCTCCCCTTTTTGCTTCTTCAGAAAGTAGAGAGCCCACTGTCATTTCTGTCCCCCTTAATTTCGTTAATACACGCTGCTTTATTTGCAAATCAAAACCTTCTTCCCTGCTAATCATATAGGACTGATTATTTTGGAACGGTATATTTTGCAAATACGTAGCGATTGCGCTTGCACATCGGAAAGAAATTCCTTTTGAAATATCGTGTGATGATAATACATCATGTAACTTATCCAATAACTCTAATTCCTCTTCAGTAAACACTTCGATCATCTCTTTATTCCTAAACCAATTGAGTCGAAATTCTCCCGTTGTTACTTTCAGTGGGGGCTGCTGAACAACTTTCTCATGTTCTATATTCATCTCGCAAAACGGAATTTTTTGTAATGTAATCAAATTTGTTCGATCTAATAATCGATCGGAAAGCTCTTTCGTCGTTTCATCAAAGTTTACAGTGCCTACGAAAATAATATTCTCACCAATTTCCACTGAAGGTGGAATTTGATTTTCTATTTCTTGTACTTTCTCATACAAACTCAAAATACGATTTTTCTTTTCAAGTTGAAGAACAGATAGAAACGGAGTAAACCAATGCTCAATATGTGACATGTTCATTTCATCGAACACAATTATATACAATTGATTTGGGTTTTCTTTAGCCTCTAACAATGTCCGAACTAACTTCGTTTCACTTTCAATAAAATTACCATTCGGATGAAGGTAACCGAGAATATCATGTGGTTCTTGATACGATGGTGAAATCGGAATCCAAATTAATTCTTCACCATAACGTAATCCAAGTGCTTCTGCATAAGCTTGCACAAAGCGTGATTTCCCAACACCTGGTATACCACTAACAATTGTTAACATATTGGTTTTAACACTAATGTGAAAATTATATATATCTGTATCATCCAAATATAGCCCTTTATTACGAACCATACTTTGTACATACTGTAAAAAAGAGGATTCACGCTCATCCCATTCCCAGTCCTCCTTTTGCATTTTAATATCTTCTACTTCAACTAACTTACCTTCTTCAACAATTCGTTTATTTAGTTGGTCATACACATTTTCACTTACAAAATATAAATGATCATCTACTGCTATTTCTACATGTTTCATCCAATCGTCTATTTCAATATATTTGCATTCTTTTCTTTGCTCAAAATATGAAATTGAACTTATTGATGATTTTAACGATAAATTTCCATATAGCCTTCCTTCATGCCACAATAATTCTGGAGGCTCAAAGTCTTTTGGTAATTTAGGCATAAGAAATGATAAGTAACCATTGCTTAACTTCCGTTCCAAAGACGCTCTCTGTTTATAATTTGAGACCTTTGGTGAAGGAATCAATTTATATGAAGATGCTATTTCCCGAGGCTCTTCTGTGCATATTAATTCCAGAAATAAATTTCCACGATCATAATAAAGACGAAACATAACCAGTTGCTTTTCTACTTTACGCTTCTTTAAATCAGTAAAGATTTTTTCATTCTTTTTATTACTGCATAATCCTTCAAACAAATATTTTCCAGTCGGAAATAACTCTTGTAAAGTTAAAGGTATTGGAGAAAGACATTGTACAAAGAAATTTTTCCCATTCTTCTCTCCCTCAGCTTTTGCAAACCTCCCAATAAACCTCATATAATACATTCGCTTTATAAAACTTGGATGAAGAGCTTTATGTAATTTCAACGTAGTCACCTTCTTTTTTTCATACTATTCTTATTGTATGAACTACAATCTAAAACTAGAAATAAAAAACCTGACGTCATCCGTCAGGTTCAAAATTAAAACATATATTAATGAGAAGGAAATGCTTTTTTTTCTTGTAAAATGGCATTATGAGCGATTTTCATTTTAGCAAGTACGTACCGTAATCGATCTTCGGCATTTTCATCTTTATTTTGCTGCAAACTCGCCAAATTCTCTACAGAACTCGCTAAATTTTCAATCACGCCTCGAAGTTCAGGATGATGATTAAAAAAAGATTCTTGTACTAATACTTTCCTTAAATCACTAGCTAAATCCATAATTCTAGACAACTGTTCTTTTTCTTCCATTTTCATCCCTCCTGAATATCTTATGTATTAAATATTCTCTAGACAAGGAAAAAAGCCCTTTAAATTAAAAGGACTTTTACATTTTTATAGTTCCTGTCAGTAACATATAAAGTGATGTGATAGCTGCAATAACAATTGCCCACATCACATATCTCTCTATACCTACAAAACAACGATTCCCTTTTTCTTTTCTTGCAAACATGTACACGATAATCCCGATTCCATATACAATCGAAACAAGTAATAAATTCTTTAAACCAGCTGCATAAATTAACCATACAGAGTATAGGGAAGCAATTAATGCTAACAATCCATTTTTTACTCTCGCAACTTTCAGCTCTTTCGTGATGACTAATTTCAATTGAAATAGCGCTGATAATAAATACGGTAATAAAATTGATGTTGACGCAATAAAATACATAATTTGATATGTCGATTCTGAAAACAGAACGATTATAAATATAATTTGGGCAACGATATTTGAAATCCATAATGCCATATGCGGCGTTTGCTTCTTATTTGTTTTCGTAAAGACTTTCGGAAATACTCCATCTTTCCCTGCTACGTGAGAAATTTCAGAAACAAGTAAAAACCAGCCAATTAATGTACCTACAAGTGACGCAACTAATCCAATATTAATTGCCATTGCACCCCATGGCCCAACAACATGTTCTAATACATGTCCCATTGAAGGAGTCTCTAATACTGAAAGTTCTTTTCTTGTCATAGCTCCCATTGACAGAACAGAAATTAAAATATAAATAGACATTACTAAAATAAGTCCAAGTACTGTCGCTTTTCCAACGTCTCTGCTATTTTTTGCTCTTCCAGATAATACAACTGCTCCCTCAACCCCAATGAACACCCAAAGCGTTACGAGCATTGTATTTTTCACTTGACCAAGTACAGAGGAAACTGAGATTGTTCCTTCGCCCCAAAAGTCATGTGTAAATGTATCCCAGCGAAATGCCGTTACCATCACGACAATAAATAATACGATCGGAACTAACTTTCCAATCGTTGCGATAACATTCATAATGGACGCTTCACGAATTCCAAATAAAATAAGAAAATGAAGTGACCATAATAAAAGAGAAGCACCAACGATAGACGCAGCGTTATTTCCTCCTTTAAAAATCGGGAAGAAATAACCTAATGTACTAAACAGTAACATAATTGTTGCGACATTTCCTAAAATCCCTGCCAACCAGTATCCCCACGCACTGTTAAAACCAATATACTCACCGAATCCAGCTCGTGCATAACTATAAATCCCGCCCTCAAGCTCCGGTTTTTGTCTTGCTAATGTTTGATATACGAGCGCAAGTGGAATCATTCCCATCGCTGTAATACACCAACCAATTATTGTTGCACCACTATTTGCTCCTACTGCTAAATCATGCGGTAAACTAAAAACACCGCCACCAACCATCGTTCCAACTACTAATGCGATTAATGGAAAAAATCCTAACTTCTTTTCTATCTGTACCACCCCATCTGTCATTCTAGGTGCTATGTTCGTTCAACTATTAAAGTCACCTTTTTCTCTAATAGACGTTTCTCTTATATTCTTTCAGGAAAACATTACTTATTCTAAAAGAAAATGAAGAAAAATGGAATACTTTTTTGAAAAAATGTATAAGTATGCACGAAAAAACCGTTCATTTTGTTATGAACGGTCATTTCACACATATAAAATTGTATATTTTTTGTAAAATTAACGAAGTAACTTCTCTTTTTGTAAAAATTGTTTCGCTACTTCTTCACTACTTTTACCATTTACATTTACTTCATAATTCATTTTTCGCATTTCTTCATCTGTAATCTTTCCAGATAATTTATTCAGTACTTTTTCAAGTTCAGGATATTTCTGTAACGTCTCTTTTCTTAATAATGGTGCTCCTTGATAAGGCGGGAATAACCCTTTATCATCTTTTAGTACTTTAAGTCCATATTGCTCCAATTCGCTATCAGTTGAATATGCATCAATTACGTTAACATCACTCGATTGAATTGCACTATAACGTAGTTTCGGTTCCATCGTTTTAACATTTGAAAACTTATAATTATATAATTTTTGCATACCTTTATAACCATCTTCGCGATCAGCAAATTCTAATGTAAATCCAGCCTTAGCCTCCTGTGCAATATTTCTCAAATCAGAAATTGTATTTATATTATATTGATTTGCTATATTTTTCGGCATGGCTAGTGCATATGTATTGTTATACTCCATTGGTTGTAACATTATCATATTATATTTCTTTTCCATTCCGATGCGGGCCTGCTCGTATACTTCATCACGATTTGTACTCTTCGGTTCTTCTTTCACGAAAGTAGATAAAGCTGTTCCCGAAAATTCTGGGTATATATCTATTTCTCCTGATTTTAATGCTTCAAATACAAATGCTGTTTTCCCAAGACCTGGTTTTAATTCTACGTGTAAATCTGTATCCTGTTCAATAAGCTGCTTGTACATTTGAATTAAAATTTCTGGTTCAGATCCTAGTTTGCCAGCAATAACAATATCTTTCTTTTGTGTATTCCAAAGAAATGGTGAAACGACAACTACGATGACAATACATACCGTCAATATAACGCGCTTAGGAGCGCGTTTTGGACGTTCAAGCATGCGAAGTACTATATCAAAGAATAAAGCGAGTAACGCGGCTGGTACGGCTCCTAAAATGATAAGTGCATGATCATTCCGGTCGATACCGAGTAATATGAGCTTACCAAGTCCGCCAGCACCTATTAAAGCTGCTAATGTTGCCGTTCCAACAATTAATACCATCGCAGTGCGAATACCAGCCATTATAATTGGCAATGCAAGTGGAAGTTCTACCTTCCACAATCTTCTCCAGCTATTCATCCCCATAGCTTTTGCTGCTTCTATAAGAGATTCATCTAATTCCCGAATTCCTGTATACGTATTTCGTAAAATAGGTAATAGTGCATAAACAACTAATGCGATAATAGCCGGAAGCTTTCCGATTCCTACTAATGGAATTAAAAGTCCAAGTAAAGCAAGTGATGGCACTGTCTGCATAACAGCAGAAGTCCCTATTATAAATTCAGCCATTCGTTCTTTTCTCGTTAATAAAATGCCAAGCGGCACCGCAATGATTACTGCAAAAAATAATGAAATAAGCGATATTTGTAAATGCTCACTTAATGCACTCAGCAATTCTACTTTTCGTTCTTGGAACGTTTGAATAAAATCAGTCACTGTTTAGCCTCTCTCCTTCATTTGTTCAACAATGTAATTTACTATATGACGACTTGTTAACGCTCCAACATATCGACCATTTTCTTCAACCGGTACAGAACCTTCAGCTTGTACGCGGACTAGGGCTTCTTGTAAAGGAGAATTTAAAGATAAAACATTCCCTTCTACTCGTATGCTATCGTCTAGCGGCAATACATCTTCTACAATCTTCCCTTCATACCAAGGTCGTCCACGATTTCCAATGAACTCCTCTACAAACTCATTTTTCGGATTATGTATAATGCCCTCAGGTGTATCTAATTGAACTACTTTTCCTTCTTTCATTATACAAATGCGATCACCAAGTGATAATGCCTCTTGCATATCATGCGTTACAAACACTATCGTTTTTTGGATTTTTTTTTGCAATTGTACAATGTCCTTCTGGAGCTGTTCCCTGCTTAATGGATCTAAAGCACTAAATGGTTCATCCATAAGAACAATTTTCGGATTAGCAGCTAACGCCCTCACTACACCTACACGCTGCTTCTGCCCTCCCGACAATTCATCGGGCATGCGATCACGATATACATCTGGTTCTAAGCCAACCATATGTAGCAGTTCATCAACACGCGCTTTTATTTTATTCTTACTCCACTTTCTCATTTCAGGGACAACTGCAATATTTTCAGCAATTGTCATATGTGGAAACAGCGCAATTTGCTGCAGTACATACCCGATATTCCAACGCAGTTCGTTTATATTATAATCTTGAATATCTTTTCCATCGATCAAAATTGATCCTTCCGTCGTTTCAATTAAACGATTAATCATCTTCATTGTCGTTGTTTTCCCGCAACCACTCGGACCAATGAGAACAAAGAATTCTCCTTTTTTAATTTCTAAATGTAATGAATCAACTGCTTTTGTGCCATCTTCATACGCTTTTGACACATAATTAAACTGAATCACAAACACAACTCCTTTATTGCTGTTTCCTTTATTTTGATGGAATACGGACTTCATTTCAAATGATACGCTTTATTATATAAAAAAAGAGCCCTCATTTGAGCTCTAGCGATCGAATAATATCGTCTTCATAATAGCAACATATTCACGTACATACGCTTTTTTCTTGGAACGACTCGGTGTTTCAGCAGCCAAAGCTTCCATCTTTATTCCTAAACGCTTTGCAATTATTTTCGTTCGATATAAATGATACGTATTACTTACAACTACCGCATGCTTTACATCATATAAATCCATACTAAACTTTAAATTTTCATACGTATTTGTAGAGCGGTCTTCAATTAAAATACGACTCTCATCTATACCGTGTACCATTAAATAGTTTCTCATACTATGAGCTTCCGGTATATCTTCATCTTCCCCTTGACCACCTGAAACAATTACTTTCACCTCAGAGTGAGAGTATAAATATTCCAACGCCACATCCAAACGGTTTTGAAGAGATAAAGACGGTCTATCTCCAAATAACTTTGCACCTAATATAAGAACGTATGGAGAGTGATTACTCAATTTTTCACGAGCAACTTTATTCATTCGAAACGTCATATAAATGATGTATAGCGGAGGTAGTAATAAGATTATAAGCAATATCCATTTGTTCATAAAAAAGTTAACACTCCCTTTCTTTTTATTATATAGAAAAAGAAAAGGAGGCAGAATTATTTTTTAAACAATTGATTTATTAGACACATTCGCTTCCATTTTACGTTTTGAAATTACATAATAAAAAGCAATCCCTAATGATAGGATCAATATACAGCTTAGTACGTAAAACGGGACCATTACCCCTGCTTTAGATACGCCTGCCGTAAACAACATTAATAATACAATTCGAATTCCTGTACCAATTAATCGAAATAAGCTGTCCACACGTCCCATTACTTCATTTGGGATTTCTTCCATCATCAATACATTTCTCGCCACTCTTGTTCCAGCATTTCCAATCGCATGAAAAATCGCAAGTCCATATAATAACATAATGGAAGGCTCAATAATCATTGCGGTAATTGAAATTACATAAATGAACATCGTCATAACGATTGAAACTTCTATTTTGACATATTTCATCATGATTGGAATACTTATTCCCGCAATAACAGCCCCAACACCGTACATCATGCCTTCTATCGCGTATACAGAGGCACTAGCTTTGAGTATATCTGAAATATAAACTGGTATTAAATAATTTGCCATCATGACACCGATAAACGGCATATAAGTCGCAAGTAAAATACTTGCAGAAACAAATGTACTAAAAATCAACTAAAAAGCTGATAAATCAACGTTTTTTATAACTATAAAAATCACAAATAGTCGTTTGATTTTACACATTTGTTACCAAAACGTTACCACAAAACAAAAAAGCACAGCGTGTATAAGTAGTGTTGGTAGCACTCTTATACCGTCCGCCTACTCTCGATAGGCAAACACTTGCTGTACTCTTACGAACTATTTTACAGTACGTAAGGGCTCCTTAGCAACAGTTTGCTTACACTTGGCATTCTGTTGCTTTTTTGTTTATACAAAGGGGCCTATATAATGAAGAAACGTATCGATGTTATCGCAAATGAAGTATCCTTCCACAACTTATCATCATTCACAGATGTGGAAGAATTAAACAAAACTGTACGTACATACCGTGACACTATCCGTATGTCTATTAAGCGTACCGATGTACAATCTAAACTAATTGCATTACTTGAAATTTTAAAACGCCACAGTTGTAAATATGTAGGTGTTAGTTTCCTATGCAAAAATAGAATTGCTGCAAAGATGGAAGTTTCATATAAAACTGTACAACGTTTAATGAAGAGACTTGTGGATTTAGAGATGATTAAGCAAGTTGCTATGAAGAGAACAAAAGATATGCTTCAAACTTCTAACGCTATTATCATTCAACCAATTGTGGAAGAAATGTCCGACAAGGTAGATACAAAAAGTCCTACAAAGTGTCCTACCATTAAAACAACCCCTATTTCCTTAAAACAAAATATAAAAGATATAAACAAACGTAATAGTAATAAGAATAGCAATACTCCAGAAGAGAATATTGAACAAGCTGATTTTGTCGCTCACTGGGTACCAGAACGTTTTGTTTCTTTAACTAGCTCTTTTTACAGTGAATCTAAAACAATTCAAGAACTGTGGAAGGTCGTAAGACAATGCAATAAAGTTACAAACTTCTCTACAGGTGATAAAGCATTTGATAAGGACCAAGAGCTTACAATCGGCTTAAAAGCTATTAAAGAGTTTGTTATGAAAATTAAATCTGGTACAAAAATGAATAGGGGTAAATTTGCTTATTTCAATGGAATTGTAAATACCTTAATGGACAAGTTCTACTTTGATAGCGAGTTTATGGGAAATAAGTAATAATTTCCATATAAAAAGTGTTATAATATTCATTATTATATTTTTAGTTAGTTTAAATTTCAGAGGGAGAATTTCTATTTTATGAGGATTTATGAAGCGATTATTTTATGTATGAAAACTTTCGCAAGATATTTGATTACAAAAATAAGAGAATATAAAGTGCATATGTTTGTGATTTTAGTAGTGCTAGCAATCTTTATTTGTGCATTTAGTTTAGAAATAAGTAATAACAAAGCTAATAGTTTTTTAGATAAGAGTTTCTGGTTGGATAGTCTGTTGCCAAATATAATAGCTGACATGATAGGAATAATTTTCACTTCTTTTATTATAGCGGGCTTATTTTCTCGAAATAACAAACGAGCAGAGGAAAAAAGAATTTATGGTATATTAGGGAAAGACTATCAAAAGCTAATTAATATTTTAAATAGAAACTATTTATATTTATTAAAAAAAGATGAAATATATTTATCTTCTTTCATTACAGATTACCCTATCAATTTCGAATTAAAATCAATAGCAAGGAAAAAAGATTCAACTATTGATTTTTCTTTATTAATTAAAACTTATAATGCATGGGATGTCTCAACAGGTAGCCTAGTATATGATAATTTTATTACGATGGTTCCTAAAATTGAAGAATGGGATAATCTCGTTTGGGATCACTTAAAGGATGTCGAGGAGTTATTTCGCAGAAAAAGAAAAATGGAATTCAAATTAAAACAATTGGATGAAAACTCAGATGAATACAAAATGAAAATGCTTGAATATGATAAACTTAAAATAGAACTTCAGGACGCAGTATTTATAGATACATCAATAGATAATAATTTATTAGATGTAGATGTTTCTGACGCTTTCACTGCTTGTTCCAAACTTTATAAAAGTAAAATTCAAGAGTTTTATGACAAATACAACTTTATAATCCCAATTGATATAAGAGTGTCATTTGCAGAATTAGAAAAAAATTTGCTACATGCTTCGGGTACAATTCATTCCTATACCCGCCCTTTGCCTTCTAGCATTGCTGAAAACGTTAATACTGATGAACTTAAGAAAGAAATTTTACGCACTCTTGTAATTATCTCTCAAGAACTTGTACATCTATCAGGATATTTCAAAAATGTTAAATGATTATAAGATAATTATTGTGTAAAAAAGAACTTGCGGACAGTAATTGTAAATGAAATTTTAAAAGAAGCATTTATATAAATAAAACCGTCTCTTATTCAGAGTCGGTTTTTCTTTCTTTAACATTACATTTAGATTCTGCCTTGAACACCCCTATATCTCCAAAGCTTTTGAAGTATTTATAATCTCATTGGAGATGACGAACATAGATGTACAAACAAAAATAATTGTATGTACTGATGCTTTTCGATTAAATATGAAATTTAAAGTCGATGAATTTGTTGATGTGAAATAATACAATATTTACAGTTGTTGCATCAAATTGGTATGATTTAGGTATCACTTCAAGGAGGTCATTACATGAGTTACGATACTATTGCTTCATTACAACGTATGCAGCAATTAGAGCAAGCTCAAGCTGCATCTGGGAAACGTTTAGTTTTAAAACGAGTAACTCCTAAAGTAGATATTGTTATTTTAGTTATTACTTTTCTATTAGCTGTTCCAACACTTACACTTTCAATATGGATATGGGCCACTTATTTTTCAATCAAGGAATTTACGTTGAAAACATATTTAGTGAAAAACGTTGCAACTGGCGAACAATTCTATGTGGAGAAACAAGACTTCAAACAATATAAGAGAAGTTTAAAGAATAAGGGAAAACAAGTTAGAAGAATATCTGATTTGTAATAAATAAAAAAAGCCGTCATAATGACGGCTCTTGTTTTTACTTAATAGTTACATGTTCCTCACGAATCCAACGATTACCACCAATATCTATTGCGTCGCCAACTCTTCCCCAAATACGATAAGGAGTAGAACCGTCAATATTTCCAACATGGTTAATACATTCTGGCTCACTATGAACTGCAATCCCCCAACCTACAGGATATTTAGAATGCGCATAGAACCATTTCACATCAAAATGTTTTAGGTAAGCCCACTGCTTTTCATTCCCAAGGCAGATCATGTCTTTTTCTCCACCACCCCAGTATCCTTTCTGGATTAAGTAAGGGATTTTTTGTGTAATACGTCCAGCAAAAATAGGATCAGCAGGATTTTCATATAGATTCACACCATAACCATCATCGTATTTCGATGTTGCATGTCCAATTCCCTCTGTTTGAATAGGCTGAATTGGATCAATTGGGTTAATTGGATTTAGTTCATTACCACCAATAAACCAAGATAATGGCTTGTCTCCATTTAGAACATTTAAGTCAACTTTTCCTA
>NZ_JAKUGX010000015.1:0-98872 GCF_022664195.1 Bacillus cereus group sp. BfR-BA-01316 | reverse complement strand
TCTTGATGTTGTGTCTCTTGCTCCCCGTACTGTTCAGCATATCTTTGTTCCTTATGTTGAGGGGAAAAAGGTTGTTGTGGGTAAGGCGGTTGATTATTATAGAACATGTTTATTCCTCCTTCATAATGATGCCTACCACCTAGTGTATGGGCGGACAAGAAAATATGTGATGAAAAAATGCGGGCGTGTTACAATAAGTAACTGGGTGAAGATAAAATGATAAAACGAGAAAAAATAAAAAAAACAATAACTTTCGTAAAACATATTTTAGAAAAAGATGCGAGTGGGCATGATTGGTATCATATTGAACGCGTACATAAATTGGCGATTTCTTTATCCGAGCAAGAAGGGGGAAATCGTTTTATAATTGAAATGGCAGCATTACTTCACGATGTAGCAGATGAGAAGTTAAATGAGAGTGAAGAAGCAGGAATGAAAAAGGTTTCGGATTGGTTAGAAGAGCTACATGTTGAACAAGAGGAAAGTAAACATATTCTCCACATTATTGCGAATATGTCCTTTAAGGGTGGCCATGGTGGTAAAGTGGAATCAATGGAAGGGAGAATTGTTCAAGATGCGGATCGTTTAGATGCTCTTGGTGCAATTGGAATAGCTCGTACATTTGCATACGGAGGAGCGAAAGGGAGATTAATGTATGATCCCAATGTTCCGCCTCGTGAAGTGATGACGAAAGATGAATACCGAAAAAATAACGATCCATCTTTAAATCATTTTTATGAAAAACTTTTAAAATTAAAAGACTTAATGAATACGAACGCGGCAAAACAAGAGGCTGAAGTTCGTCATCGTTATATGGAAGAGTTTATTGAACAATTTATGAAAGAGTGGAATGCACAAATATGAAAATGTTAACTGTGGAGAACTTATCGAAATCATACGGAGAAAAACCGTTATTTGATGGATTATCATGTAGTATTACAGAAGGACAACGTGTCGGAATTATTGGTGTAAACGGTACTGGTAAATCGACATTATTAAAAATTATTGCAGGGTTAGAAACTCCTGATACAGGTGATATGACGCATTCACGTGGTTATACAATTAGTTATTTATCACAGCAACCAGAGTTTGATGAAAAACTAACAGTATTAGAGCAAGTGTTCCATGGTGATACACCTTTAATTCGTCTTCTTCGTGATTATGAAAAAGCACTATTAAATATCGAAAAAGATCCAAGTAATGAAAAAGTACAGGAACAATTATTTGCAGTGCAGCAACGTATGGATGCAATGAGTGCATGGGAAGCAAATGCAAATGCGAAATCTCTTTTAACGAAATTAGGAATTACAGATTTCACTGCAACTGTTGGAAATTTATCTGGTGGACAGAAAAAACGTATCGCAATGGCACAATGTTTTATTGAAACACCTGATCTATTAATTTTAGACGAGCCTACGAACCATCTTGACCATGAGACAGTTGAATGGTTAGAAGAATATTTAGCGAGATATACAGGTGCGGTATTACTTGTAACCCATGATCGTTATTTCTTAGATCGTGTGACAAACCGTATTTTTGAATTAGATAACGGTAAACTATATAGCTACGAAGGAAACTATAGTACATTTTTAGAAGCGAAAGCACTTCGTGAAGAGCAAGAATCGGCACAAGAATCAAAACGCCAAAATTTGTATCGTCGTGAACTTGCGTGGATTCGCCGTGGTGCAAAAGCCCGTTCTACGAAACAAAAGGCGCGTATTCAGCGTTTTGATGAGCTGAAGGGACAAGAAGGACCAGCAGCGAAGCAATCAGTTGATATTGCGCTTAGTGGAAGTCGTTTAGGGAAGAAAGTACTTGAGCTAAAAGATGTAACGAAAAAATTCGGCAATAAAACGGTATTACATAACTTTAATCATATTGTGAAACCAGGCGATCGTATTGGGATTATTGGAGCGAATGGAAGCGGGAAATCTTCACTATTAAATATGCTTGCAGGAAAATTATCTCCTGATAGTGGTGAAATTGAAGTTGGACAAACTGTAAAAGTTGCTTATTATACGCAAGAAAATGAAGAGATGAATTTAAATCAGCGTATGATTGAATACATTAAAGAGATTGCAGAAGTTATTCATACGACAGACGGAAAAGTAATTGGCGCATCTCAAATGTTAGAACGTTTCTTATTCCCGACGCATTCACATGGTACACCGCTTGGAAAACTATCTGGTGGTGAAAGAAGACGTTTATATTTATTGCGTATTTTAATGGGAGAACCAAACGTACTACTACTTGATGAGCCTACGAATGATTTAGATACACAAACATTAACAGTGCTAGAAGATTATTTGGAAGATTTCCCAGGTGTCGTTTTAACTGTATCACATGACCGTTACTTCTTAGATAAAGTAGTAGATGAATTGTTCATCTTTAGTGGTGGAGGCGAAGTGAGTGAATTCCTAGGTAGTTATACTGATTATTTAGAAACGGAAAAAACGAAAGAGCTCATTGAGAAAGCGGAAGTTCAGAAAGAGAAAAAAGTAGTAGAAGAAGTGCCGAAACAACAACGTAAACGTAAACTGTCATATAACGAGCAGCGCGAATGGGAAACAATTGAAGATACAATTGCACAACTAGAAGAGAAACTTGAGTCAATTGGAGAAGAACTTGCGAATGTTGGATCTGACTTCACAAAGGCACAAGAATTATCTGAAGCAGGGCAGAAGATAGAAGAAAAGCTAGAAAAAACGATGGAACGATGGAGCGAGTTATCTGACATCGTTGAAGGTTTAAAATAAAAACAAGCTGCATATATTGAAATGTAAAGAGAAAAACTTTACACTATTGGTAGAACCTATTTTAGGAGGGGAAAAAAATGAGAACATCTAATCCAATGTTGAAAAAAGACGCATTTCGTAAAGAGGGAGCAAGTGCTTCTGCGATGACTATTGGTGGAACAGTAGGCAAAACGTTTATCATGCTTATCTTACTTCTTGCAACGTCTGTCTATTCATACATACAGATGACAAATAATATGATGAAGATGCCAGTATTAATTGGTGCTTTAGTTATTGCGGCAATCGTTGCGTTTGCATCTATCTTCTTCCCGCGTATATCACCAATTGGTGCACCGATTTATGCGGCAGTAGAAGGGGTAGTGTTAGGAAGTATTTCAGCAGTTTATGCAATGAAATTTCATGATTCTATCGTTTTAAACGCTGTATTACTAACAATCTCAATTCTATTTGCGATGCTAGTGTTGTATGCAACGCGCGTAGTAAAAGTAACTGATAAATTCCGTACGGGTGTAATAGCAGCGACAATGGGAATTGCGGTTATGTATTTAATCGTATTCTTACTAAACATGTTCGGTGTTACTGTTCCATATATTCACCAAGGTGGAACAATTGGTATGATCATTAGTGCAGTTATTATTGTAGTTGCTGCATTAAATTTATTACTAGATTTCGATTTAATCGAAAGCGGCGCACGTAGCCAAGCTCCAAAATATATGGAGTGGTACGGTGCAATGGGTCTAATGATGACTCTAGTATGGCTATACTTAGAAATTCTTCGTTTTGTTTCTTACTTTACGAAAAATGACTAATAAAAAAATCCTGCATGAAATGTGCAGGATTTTTTATTTTTAAAGATAAATTGAAAATATGATGTTGGCGACTTGAATTGAGGGGGATGGAATATGATGAAAGAGAAAAAAGGGATTATGAAAAAACTATTTTCTAAAAGTTTTTTCATAGAACTAGATGACGCTTTAATGTATCCATCAGCAGAAGTCATTCGTTCAGCTATCGAAGGATATGTGGCTGAATGTAATGAACACCTAAAATTTGAGAGTAAAGTTAAACCGATTACATTCTACTTAGAAGATGTATTGTATAGCGCTGAAATAAAGATGGCTCACGGAGGATATTACATATCTTGTAGTGAAGTATAATATTTTTTTGTAACCTTACATGTTTGAAATATGTAAGGTTTCTTTTTTGCTTTTGTAAGACATATAGTAATACTTTTTACTTATAAACATATTATTTTGCACTTTTTACCCTTCACACATTTTTCTTTACAATGAAGAAAAATATGTGAGGTGGTATAACTTATGATAAATCGAGTTGTATTAATCGGTAGATTGACAAAGGAGCCAGGTGCGCCACGTTTCGCATAACCACCACGTACCAGTGGTGGGATAAAGTGACAATCGTGAGAAATCGAATATATACCTATGCTATAGGTTGAAACAGATACTATCACATATTGATTGAACTGATTAATCGAGTTTCAACGGGGAAGTACCGTTGATATACGGAGAAAACACATAAGTATGAGAAATGGTAAACTCATCTGTGGTATAAACACTGAGACTCCCCTATGCGATGTATGCTGTAATATACAGACGTATAAAGCGGGGTAAAGACGTAACTTGAAATCCTAAATCTGTGTACAGATACGGAATATATATAGTGCGGGTGTCCGTAACCTACGGTTAGGCAACGAAAAGATGTTTGAAGTGTCGTCATTTGTTACTCCAGAAATGGAGCCCCAATATAGTTGGAATATAGCATTCTGGTTTTGCGTATTCCCTCTTACTTGAAATAGTAAGTTGAAATGTAAGGAACAACTATTTCTCAAACCTTACTTAGAACTATCGGCATATAGTCTTGACCTAAGGGTTACAGAAAAAGGATAGATTAATCGGAACGTGGGAGAGCCTTTAAGTGGAGTTTTACAGAACGTTGAAGTTTAAAGGAAGTCAGAGGTCTCGTAGTAGTCAGAGATGGAGAAAAACCTTTACAGGGCGAAGGGGACCAGTCAACTTATCAAGTTTAACGATTCGATAGAGAAGTTCAAACTTTCTGTAAGAATGAATTGTGAACCCTAAAGGCAGGTGATGTCTTTATGAACTTTAGCACAAACTTCTCAAATGAAACTGAACTCAAAAGAGCTCAGGACAAATTATATGAATTATCAAAGAAAAATACACGTTTTCATAGCTTATATGAAATGGCATTCAATGAGACCACAATAATTACAGCTATTCATAAAATCAAAGCCAATAGAGGGGCTAACACTCCTGGTGTTGACGGACATGATATTCGAAGATATTTGCAAATGGATAAAAACAACGTTATAAAGCTAATCACTAAAGCTGCACGAAACTACAAATCCAAACCAGCCCGAAGGGTTTATATCGAAAAAGCGGATGGAAGTCAACGACCGTTAGGGATACCAACGGTCGTTGACCGTATTATTCAAGAATGTATTCGTACAATACTTGAACCAATCGTAGAAGCAAAATTTTACGACCATAGTTACGGATTCCGTCCTTACCGTAGCTCTAAACATGCTGTTAGACAAGTGAATCATTTCATTAATACTACTAAGTCTTATTATGCAATCGAAGGTGACATAAAAGGTTACTTTGATAATATCAACCACAGATTTCTAATTAAAAAACTATGGAGATTAGGCATAAGGGACAAGCGAATAATAAAGATTATTCAAATTATGCTTAAAGCAGGGTATATGGAATATGATTTTAAATTCACTACGGAAAAGGGAACTCCACAAGGCGGTATAATTTCACCCTTACTTGCAAATGTGTATCTAAATGATTTCGACTGGATGGTAGCACGTAGATTCTACAAAGCGAAACCAACTGGAATTTCAAAGGAACCGAGAAAGCAAAGGGAAAGGCTGGTTAGACAAGGTAGAAATAAATGCTACCTAGTTAGATACGCAGATGATTGGATTATACTTACTCAAACCTATCAAGAAGCAAGACGTTATCTTGAATATTTGCGCAAGTATTTCAGAATTAAGCTAAAACTTGAATTGTCCAAAGAGAAAACAGTCATAACAGACTTAAGGGCAAAGCCAGCACTCTTCTTAGGGTTTGATATTTATGCTGAAACACCTCTCCGCAGTAATAGTGGAAATATAGTTGGCAAAAACAAGCCCAATCATAGAAAAGTCAGTGGTCAAATTAGTAAAGTTTGTAAAGAAATAAGGAAGATGAGGAAAGTTTTAAAAGAAGAATTTTGGATAGAACAAATCATCAAAGTTAATCAAATGCTCGAAGGATATGCGGAATATTGGAAAGTCGGTATTTGCGCGGACACATTCGATAGAATTGATTACAACGTAAATAATTCCTTATTTAGAACTTTCAAGAAATTGTTTCCTAGCGGCTACATGAGGCATAAAGTAAAAATGTGTGAGTTAGGAAACCGACCTAGTAGACACCATAAATATCAGGCAAAAACCTTCGCAATCAAAAAGGAAGGGTTTTGGGTTGGAGTCACAAAAGCTTCATATACTCCTTCGGAGTGGCTGGAAAAACCATTTAACCAAAGGACGACACCTTACACTATAGTAGGAAGAGAAATCTACTACAAACAAAGGAAGAAGCTGTTAAGGCTGGATAGACCTCATATAATGACACTACAGGATTTTTATCTCTGCAAAGATACAAAGAGTAAATATAACTTTGAATACTTTATGAACCGTGAATATGCGTATAACAGGGATAGAGGAAAATGTAGGTGCTGTAATGTCGGATTAGACTTTATGAAGGAAAATGCACATTGCCATCACATCGAACCGTACTTACCCATGGATTTAATTAATAGAGTCGCTAATCTAGCATGGGTATGTAAAGAATGTCATACATCCATACACTGTGAAAACTATGTGTTAAGTTATAATGCTAAAACAATAAAGAAAATTGACAAATTCAGAAGTAAATTACTTCAAAAATGAATCGTTAAAACTTATAGGGTTGTATCGGTGACGAACAATCTAATGAAAAAGAATTAACTCCATGTATTGAGTTAAGAAGTAGGATAAGTTGATGGAAAGCCGTATGCGTTGAAAGGCGCACGTGCGGTTTGGGGCGGGGGAAAAAGTGAAGATAACGTCAAAACTTTACCTATCGCGACCCGTAAGGGTTAGTAGCTACCCTAGCTCTTACGAGCTAGGATGCTACACATAATTATACTACACAAAACAAGGAGTCGCTTATGCACGAATATGTGTTGCGGTAAATAGAGGATTTCGAAATAGTTTAGGTGAACAACAAGTCGATTTTATAAATTGTGTCGTTTGGCGAAGATCCGCTGAAAATGTAACAGAATATTGTACGAAGGGGTCACTTGTTGGGATTACAGAGCGTATTCATACGAGTAATTACGATGATGAACAAGGAAAGAGAATGTATAGAACTGAAGTTGTAATTGAGAGTATTACATTTTTGGAGAGAAGGAGGGAGGGGGCATCGCAATAAAATGGGATTTTAAACAATAGGTTCGGGAGAATTAGGTGGAAAGAGAAAGAATGAAAAAGTATGATAGTGGAAAGAAATCAGCAAAATAAAGCATCCGAGTAGGTTTAGATAGGTGGAACATGTTACAATACCCCTAAGAACATGCAATAAAGGAGAGTTTTTCACGTGAAGATTAAAGCAATTGAACCGACGCCAAGTCCGAATACAATGAAAGTTATTTTAAATGAAATATTACCATCAGGGGCACGTAATAATTATACAAATGAAAATAAAGAACAAGCACCAGTGCAAGTGCAAGAGATTTTGAAAATTGAAGGCATTAAAGGTGTGTATCATGTAGCAGACTTTTTAGCAGTGGAGCGAAATGCGAAGTTTGACTGGAAAGTATTATTACAACAAGTTCGTGCTGTTTTCGGCGAAGAAATAGTAGGAGAAAATGAAGAGCAACAACTTTCTCACTTTGGAGAAGTAAAAGTGTTTGTTCAAATGTTCTTTACAATTCCGATGCAAGTGAAGTTAACAGATGGAATGACAGAAGAGCGTGTAGGCTTACCCGAGCGCTTTAAAGAATCAATTATGAAGGTGCAAATGTCTGCGCCTAACGTTGTGAAAGAACGCAAATGGGTAGAGCAAAGTACACGTTACGGTAATTTTGAAGAAATCGGTAAAGAAGTTGTGGAAGAAATCGTTGCTGCGTATTCAGAAGAACGTGTAAATCAAACAGTTAAAGAATTATTAGATCAAGCAGGTGCTGTTGAAGTAACGATTCAAAAGCGTGAGCCATATAAAGTAACAGAAGAGATGATGAAAGATTCTGACTGGAAAAACCGTTTTGCAGCTTTAGAACAAATGGATCCATCAGAAGAGGATATGCCAGTATTGAAAATGGCGTTAGATGATGAGAAAGTCTCAATCCGCCGCTTAGCAACAGCTTATTTAGGGATGGTAAAAGGTGATGGAGTATTGCCGTTATTATATAAAGCATTATTAGATCGTTCTGTAAGTGTTCGCCGTACAGCAGGGGATTGCTTATCAGATGTAGGTGACCCAGCAGCGATGTTCGTTATGATTAAATCTCTGAAAGATTCAAGTAAATTAGTACGTTGGCGTGCAGCAATGTTCTTATTTGAACTTGGTGATGAAAGTGCAATTCCGGCATTAAAAGCAGCAGAAGATGATCCAGAGTTTGAAGTAGCAATGCAAGCACGTTTAGCTTTAGAACGTATTGAAGGCGGCGAAGAAGCAAAAGGTTCTGTATGGAAGCAAATGACGGAGTCTCGTAAAGGGGAATAATATATGATTGTTTTCTATGATAGTTGGTGTCCGATGTGTACGGCAGTGGCAGAGCGGACGAAAAGGTTAGATAAAAAGGGAAAAATGAAATTTGTTTCATTTCGAGATGAAGATGTAGTTGAGAAGTATGAACTATCTCAAGAATTACAAAGTAAGATGGAACAAAGACTGTATATTTTAAAAAATAATAAGTGGTATGACGGAATTCACAGCATTTACGTATTAGCGAAGGCTGTTCCATCTTATTGGTTTGCAGTTCCTTTTATAAAGCTATCTATCGTAGTTGGATTTGGAAGTAAAGTATACGAATATATTGCCAACAATAGAAAACTTGTCCCAGTTGGACACTGCCGTGAAGGGGTTTGTGAAATCCCTACAAAAAAATGAAATCATCGTTATCTTTCTTTTGCACCTATTAATAGAGCGTGATATGATGAATTTGGAATGAAAGTTGAAGGAGAGATTACAAGATGTCAAATGCATATGAAGAATACATGCGTCAAATGGTAATTCCAATGCGTCAAGAGTTAGTGCGTTCTGGATTTGAAGAGTTAACTACAGAAGAAGCTGTAACAGAATTTATGGAGAATGCATCAGGTACAACTTTAGTAGTTGTAAACTCTGTTTGTGGTTGTGCAGCTGGTTTAGCACGCCCATCAGCAGGTCAAGCGGTTGTTCGTGCTGAAAAACAACCTGAGCATCTTGTAACTGTATTTGCAGGTCAAGATAAAGATGCTACTGCAAAAATGCGTGAATACTTCGGAGAAATTCCTCCATCTTCACCATCTATGGCATTACTAAAAGGAAAAGAAGTTGTTCACTTCATTCACCGTCATGAAATTGAAGGTGCAACTATGGACGAAATTATTACGAACTTAGAACAAGCTTTCGAAAAGAATTGCTAAAGAAGGGGGAGAGTAAATCTCCCTCTTTTCTTTATATAGAGGTGACACAATGATAGTAACAACAGCAGGAAGAACAAATAAAGAAATGACAGCTTATGCAAATAAGGTAGCGGCAGAATTAAAGAGTCCTTTCGTTTTACGTAATGATATACCTGTGCACAAACTGCATGAGCAGTATGAACAAGATGTGCTTATCGTAGGGAAAAACCGATTAGCTATTTATCCAAAGGGTACGGAAGAGTCGTTTTTCTTTCATCCAAACTCAGCGATGTTTCGTGTGAAAAGGTTAATGCGCGGAGAACATGATCCGTTTATACAAGCTGCCAAATTAGAGAGCGGAATGACAGTATTAGATTGTACGCTCGGTATGGCATCAGATAGTATTGTAGCTAGTTATGTTGTTGGTGAAAGTGGAAAGGTAACAGGACTTGAAGGCAATGAATATATGGCTTATATTATGAAAAATGGTTTAAAAACATGGTCTTCATCTGTTTCTGAAATCGATGAGGCAATGCAAAGAATTGATGTAAAACAAACGGAGCATTTCGCATTTTTAACGCAATGTGAAGATAATAGTTATGACGTCGTATACCTTGATCCGATGTTTGAAGAAACTGTCATAGAATCAGATGGAATTAAAGGGTTAAAACACTTCGCTTTGTATCATGATATTACTGATGAAACAATTGCGGAAGCGAAGCGTGTGGCGAGAAAGCGTGTCGTTCTGAAAGATCATTTCCGTAGTTCTAGATTTGAAAAACACAATTTTCACGTATATAAAAGAAAAAGTGCAAAGTTTCACTTTGGTGTAATTGACCCTTGCTAATTGTTTGAAAAGATGTATAATAAGCAATAATTAATTAAATATACTGTCTGTGATGAAGAGAGTAGTCTTTTTCAGAAGGAAAGCGAGCTAGGGATGGTGTGAGCCTAGTGCAGAAGAAAAAGATGAAGCGCACTTCGGAGACGCTTCTTGAACGAATAGTAGAGTAAGCCGAGGCCCCCTGTCCTCGTTATAAACGGGAAAGTGGTTCGGAATGAACAACAAGGGTGGTACCACGGGTTAAAACTCGTCTCTTTTTTAGAGACGAGTTTTTTGTGTTTTAAAAAATAAGGAGGTTACAGTATGGAGTATAAAACGCAGTTTGCGAAGAGCTTATCAAATATTATTACGAACGAATTAACGCAAAATCAAATTTTAGATTTAATCGAAACACCAAAACAAGATGAATTCGGTGATGCAGCGTTCCCATGTTTTTCACTAGCGAAACAATATAAAAAATCACCAGCTACTATCGCAAAGGAAGTTGCGGAGAAATTAAATGACCCATTTTTTACGAAAATAGAGGCTGTTGGCCCGTATGTAAACGTCTTTTTTAATCGTCAAACAGTAAGTGATGAAGTATTAAAAACAATTTTAGCGGAGAAAGAAGAGTACGGTCAAAATCACTTTGGATGTGAAAAAACGGTAGTTATCGATTATTCCTCTCCTAATATCGCGAAACCTTTTTCAATGGGGCATTTACGTTCTACAATGATCGGTAATTCGCTGAAACATATCGCCGAAAAATGTGGATATGAAGTTGTAGGAATCAATTATATTGGAGATTGGGGAACACAGTTTGGGAAGTTAATTACTGCATATAAAAAATGGGGAAATGAAGAAATAGTTAAAGAGGATCCAATACGTGAGTTATTTAAGCTATATGTTCAGTTTCATGAAGAAGTAAAAGAGAACAAAAAACTAGAAGAAGAAGGACGCTCATGGTTTAAAAAACTAGAAGAAGGAAATGAAGAAGCAGTTGAACTTTGGAATTGGTTCCGTCATGAGTCTTTAAAAGAATTTTCTCGTATTTATGAACTTCTCGGTGTGGAATTTACAAATTTTCAAGGAGAAGCTTTCTATAACGATAAAATGGAAGACTTTGTTGGGATTTTAGAAGAGCACGACTTACTGGAAGAATCAGAAGGGGCATTAGTCGTTAATTTAGAAGAAGAAGGTATGCCGCCATGCTTAATTAGAAAATCAGATGGTGCTACCATTTACGCAACACGTGACTTAACGGCAGCTGTGTATCGTCAAAACACATACGAATTTGATAAAGCGCTATATGTAGTTGGCCCAGAACAAAGTTTACATTTTAATCAATTTTTCACTGTATTAAAAAAGCTTGGTTATGACTGGGTCAATGGTATGGAACATGTACCATTCGGGTTCATATTAAAAGACGGTAAGAAAATGTCGACACGTAAGGGCAGAATTATTTTATTAGAAGAAGTGCTAGAAGAAGCTGTTGCACTTGCGGAACAAAATATTGAAGAGAAAAATCCGAATTTAAAACAAAAAGAAGACGTGGCAAAACAAGTCGGTGTTGGAGCAATTATCTTCCACGATTTAAAAAATGAGCGTATGCATAATATCGAATTTTCATTAGAAAATATGTTGAAATTTGAAGGAGAAACAGGACCGTATGTACAGTACACGCATGCGCGTGCGTGTTCAATTTTAAGAAAAGAAAGTGTGGAATTTGAAACGTGTAATTTTGAATTAAAAGACGATTACAGCTGGAGTGTAGTAAAATTACTCAACAAATTCCCGCAAGTAATTGAAGCGGCCTTCAACAAAAATGAGCCATCTATTATTTCAAAATATGTATTAGATGTAGCACAAGCGTTCAATAAATATTATGGAAATGTTCGTATTTTAGAAGAGAACGAAGAAAAAGAGAGTAGACTCGCATTAGCTTATGCTGTGACGGTTGTATTAAAAGAAGGCTTACGTTTACTTGGGATGGGTGCTCCTGAGGAGATGTAAAAAGAAACGGAAAGAATCCATTTAATGTACAATGACAATTATATACGTTACTTTGGTAATGAACTGTGAATGATATATACAAAATAAGTGTAATATAGAAACAAAAAAACAAACCGGATGAATCATTTATCCGGTTTGTTTTTTTGCTTTTTTGAATAAACCTCTTAACTATAAGGAGTTATATGATACGAAGTGTAAGAACTCTATAATTTTGTTGCGAAATCAATTAAAATATTTGTAGAGAGGATGGTTCGTATTGATCAGAGATTTCATTTTACATATTCCTTGTCATAGAATACCGAAAAGGAGTTTCCATAAATTACAAAAACACATACCTTTATGTGCACGATGCACAGGTATGCTTATTGGTTTCTGTATGTTTCCAATTTACTTTTTAATAACCTCTTCGTTTACTCTCCCATTAATGCTATTCTTTTTTGCTCAAATTCCTTTACTCATCGATGGATTCACCCAAAAGTGGAAATGGAGAAACAGCACAAATTTGCTAAGAGTAACGACCGGCTTATTAAGTGGTAATGGTATGGGACTATTTATTGCATCTAGTATTATATGGATTATATCTTAAACCACATATCAACGGAGGTAGCTACTTATATGTTTTGGATCTATTTAATTCTAATTTTCATTTCAGGAGGAAGTGGAATCGGTTTTATTATTCATGAAAAATATACAGAAGCAATAATAGCGTTTGTTATTTGCGTATTATTTATTGGACTACTATATTATTATCTTAAAAGAAGAAAAAAGAAGAGAAATTTTGATTGTAGCAATTTAGATTGTACTGATTGTTTAGATTGTGATTGTACTGATTAAGCTTTTACTTATCTATATGTCTTTAATAAGTAAAAAAGGCTAGCGTATTTTTAAAGATGTACTGGCCTTTTGTTTAAAATTCTCCTATATGTGCTTGTAATCCCCGGATATTTAATACTCTTTCGATTTCTTCTTTATCTTCTGTATTAATAAAGCTTTCCTTTTCGTGAGAACACGTTATTAACCATTTTTTTCTGGATTTAAAGAATGATAAATCCTCCGGTAAGTAAGGCATTACCCATTCATATAAAGAATTAGATAATTCCTTCAGGACGTTTTTAGCGTTGGCATCAGCGTAATAGAAATACACTTTTGCTGTTTGATTATCGCCTAAAATAGTACTGGCCCACTCAGATTGCTCAGTCATTTCTTTGAATGAACCTTCTAGTTTCATTAAGACGGGCTCAAAAGAGTGTAACGGTCCCATATCATTTCTTAAAACTAAATGGAATTCATCACAAATGTCAAAAGCTAAGTCTAGTAAATCAACATAAGTTTGTTGTTTCGGATTGGAATCTATTACTATCATATATTATCTCCTTTCCTCAACCTTACATAATAATGTTATTTATTGGGATTATTACGAATTATATACAATTATTATCTTATCGAACCACTAATATGCACACAAGGTTTTTCTGTATGATTGGGATTAATAATTATTTTTAAAAATTAGTTTATCGATTAGGCGGGGAGATATAAAGTACATGTATTATGTATTGTTTTTATTTGGTCTTAACTATCTAAAATTTCAACAAAAGTGTAGGAATATATCTATAATATAGAGAACTTTAGTTGTGTATATAAAAGGGGGCCGTTAGACTTGGAAGAGTATGATTGGAATAGTAGGCTAGCGTATTTAAGAAATACGAGAGATTTATATTATAACGATGATTATTTAAGTTTTTTAGTCAATTCAGTTTGGAAGATTACTGAACCTGTACATATTGTTGATTATGGTTGTGGATATGGTTATTTAGGTTTAATTTTGTTGCCTTTACTTCCAAATGGATCAAAGTATACAGGCATTGATAGCGGGGAAGCATTAATAGCTGAAGCGAGAGAGTTGTTTCGTACACTTCCATATGAATCTGAATTTCTTGAGGGGGATGCTACAGAAATTGAATTGAAAAATAAATACGATATAGCTGTCAGTCATGCTTTCTTATTACATATGAATTCGCCCAAAACGATGTTGCAAAAAATGATAAATTCAATTGAGGAGGGCGGAAAGATAATATGTTTTGAACCGAATTGGATTTCTAATATGTCTTCATACACGCTAGATGGAGTAATTCAATCGGAAATTATCCGGCTTGGTGTTTTGCAGAAGCTATTTGAAGAAGATGCACATAGAAGTGGTAAAGATGGCAATATTGGTATGAAGATACCGATATATTTAAGTGAATTAGGTGTTAAAAATATTGCATGTAGAGTAAGCGATAAAGTGAATTTTTTAGACTCTAATATAAATCAAAATGAGAAGCAAGGTTTATATAATTCTCTAAAAGAAGAGGGAATCGCTAGTAATCCAGGTGAGAAACAACAATTTATAAACCGTTTAATGAGTAGGGGCTTAACGTTTGCTGAAGCACTCGCTCAATATGAAGCAGAACTACGATTTTTTGAAGTGTTTCATATACACTCTTCTTTGTTATATGCTCCAAATATGAGGATTACTTTTGGGGAAGTTAAGTGATAAATACCATACTAGAAAAGTAGGGGATATAATGAGAATTGCTACTTTTAATATTTGGAATCATGAAACATTGTGGTCTGAAAGGTTAGAGGCTATTTGTGAAGAAGTCCAAAATATTGCTCCTCATATTTTAGCAATTCAAGAAGTTCGGAGTTGTATTAATGAAGAAAAGAAGACAAATGGTGCACAATATCTTGCGGATCAAATAAATTATCCATTTTGTATATTTAAAGAGTATCCAGATTCTCCAGATGAAGACCTAGCTTTTTTAAGTAAAATTCCTATCTTAGCTGAAGAAGCTATTTGGGAAACCGATATAGAGGAATCGAATTATTGTGCCATTCGAATCATGTTAAAATATAAAGAGTATAATCTCGGGATAACGAATGTTCATTTAAATTGGAAATCTAGTAAGGTAAGACAAGAGCAAATGAATACCGTGAATAATTGGATTAAAAACAGAGTTAGTGGCTACGAATTATTATGTGGTGATTTTAATGATGATCCACATTCAGGGGTGCATCAATACTTAATAAGTAATCAATGGATAGATGTGGCTCAGCTTAAAGAAAATCAAGATAACATTCTTGCCCAGCCAACGTTAGATTATGGAAAGAATACAAATTTAATAGGGGATGAAAAGCAAGGAGAACGATATGATTGGGTTATGATACAAGAAAATGACGCGTTTGAATTTCCAAATATAGAAGATGTATCTATATTTGCGGATTCAGCATTAACTTCATCATGCGTATTCCCAAGTGATCATTACGGTGTTTTTGTGGATTTAAAATTTGAAAAGTGAAACAAAAGGGAAGTTGTTCCAAAGGTAATTTGGAACAACCGCCCTAATATTATGAAATTGAAGATAGGATGATTGTCGTTTTTGTCGGTAAATCGATATATCTTGTCGAGTCGTTGATATTTTTTGAGTTACGATAGATATATTTGAAAAATCGTTGATATATTGTAAATTACGATAGATATATTCAGGAAATCGTTGATATAATTTCATTCACTGAATGAAGCCTCAAAAAAGAAGATAAAACCCATCTTCGAATAATACATGTTATTTCATCAAATTAAACAAAATCCCCATAAAAATCAATGTTTTTAAGATATTTAGTTATAAACTTGAATAATATTAAATTATATCGTTCATTATATGAGGTTTTAGTTGAATGCATACTATATGATGTGTAAAATCTAAGCAAGTAGGTTAGAATACTGCTTGCAAATGGCAGTATAAATAATAATTTGAGGTGAATGCATGCTAGATTTTAAGCAATTAGAGATTTGTTTGAAAGAAAAGAGATTTGTAGATGGATTACAGGAGATAAATAATGAAATTGCACATATAAAAGAAACGAAAAAGTTATCATACGTGAAGAACTGGCTTTATAACGTTGCATCATTTGCGGAGTTTGATACATTAATTCGTCTTGCTGATGAAGGTTTGATGCATCAATATAGCTCCTTTTTAATTCGTTATACGTATAAAAAATTCCCGAATATGAGAACGCTCTCTTTATATTGTGATGAGTTAATTGATGAGCGTAAAATTCTTGATGCTGAACAATTATTAAAAGATTCTTTGGAAGAGGTAAATGAAGAAGAAACTGATGCGGATGTTTTAACGAAAGCATATTTTACGTTAGTTAGATGTTTGTTAGATATGAAGCGAAATGAAGAGGCCTATGCCTATATGCAAAAGGCGGAAAAGTATAGTACACGTGCAGTTTTTGATAAATGGGGTTACTTATATATACAGACTGGTGAGTGGGAGAAGGCAGAGGAACAACTTTTATCCGGTCAGCAGCATAAAGATTGTGAAGAGTTAGCTACGTACTTATTGGCGCAATTATATGCATATAAAGGTGAACAGCAGCGAGCATTACAACTCATTAATGATGCGATTGCAAAGTTCCCTCAAGTACCATATTTCTATTTTGAAAAAGTAAAATATTTATTAGATTTAGGGCGCTATGAAGAAATGTTAGCGGTAATAGATAAAATGAATCATATGCTTCCGCATCATGCATATACAACTTATTTTATACATTTACGTGCAGAAGCATTTTATAAAATGAATAATATTCACGATTTGCAAGCACTATTGAAAAGTGAAAAGAGTTTAAAAAATTCTCTATATCATCATATAGAAAAAAATCCTGATGGAAAAAAGGTGCGCTTACCGATAGTTCCGGTTGTACAAAAGGATAACTATTGCGTTCCGACTAGTTTGGAAATGATGTTAGGGGTATGGGGAGAAAAACGTACGCAAGATGAAATTGCACAACATATTTTTGATGTAACAGGTTCTAAGTTTTCAGATACAGTTACATATATAGAAGAGCAAGGTTACGAATATCGTTATTTTCAAGGGAATGAGGAAAATTATAAGAAATTACTCAATCAAGGTATTCCCGTTTTATTAAGTATAGATATTGAGCACGCTTCCCATGTACAAGTGCTTTCTGGTTATGACGATGTACTGCAAGCTTTTTATATTCAAGATCCGAATTTCTTGGAACCGATTCTTGTGGAATATGATAAGTTGCAAGAAAAATATCGTTATACAGATTGTTTAGCTATTACGTTTATACCAAAAGATAGAATGGAACAACTTTCATTTTTAAATGAGGAAGAACACACTTATTATAAAACAATCTTTTCTCTTACAGATCATTTAGCTGAGCAAGATAAAGAGGGAATTGAAAAGTTAGTACTATTTTTAAAAGAAACAAGTGAAAATCCAAACACTTGGCTATATACGATTAAACATTTAGATGCTGAAGTAGATAAAGATTTTATTCAGTTTTGTATAGAAAAATTAATGGAAAAGTTTCCGAGCTCTGACTTTGTGAAATTGCATAGTGCACAGTGTTTTATTCGTCTGCAAGATATGGAAAAAGCAGGACATATGCTTCAAAGTGTGGAGAAGAAAAGCAATCAAGCGTTGTATCATTTTATAAATGGACGTTATTCTTTTGAGCAAGATAATTATGCAGAAGCGATTGCTAGTTTTCGTTCATCATTACAATTGGATGCAGATCAACCAGTTGCGTGGAGTTTCTTAGCATTATCATACATGTATATGGATCAATCTGAAAAGGGGCTAGAGTATTCTCTAACAGCTATAGAACGTAGCCCAGAAAGGTTTACACTTGTAAATCACGGTTTAATTTTAATAGATTTAGAACGATATGAAGAAGCATATGGATTCTTTAATGATTTATTAAAAGAATATAAGTATGAAGCGCACATATGGTATGAACGTGCAAGATGTGCTCAGCATTTAGGAAAAGTGTATTTGGCGGTAAAAGGACTTAAAGTAGCAATTCAATTAGATAAAACAGCAGCCTATTTATATACGAAGCTTTCGGAAATCTATGAATCAGATTTGGATGATGGGAAAAGTACGAAGGAAATTTTATTACAAGGAATTCAAAATTGTGAAGATCAGGCATCTTTATATGTTCGTTTAGGAGATGTGCATTTTCAAAATGATGAACTTGAAGAAGCGGAAACTATATATAAGCGTTCTTTAGAAGAAAATAATGAAGATGTATATTCTCATTTCGGTTTAACTCAAGTTTATATGGCAAAGGAACAATATGAGGATGCAAAAAACTATATTGTTAGTATCAATAAGCAATTTGAAGACAATCAAGATTTCCTTATGAATGCTGGAATGGTGCTATGGGATGCTGAAATTGCATTAGGCGAGGATGAAAAAGAGTTAAAACTTGCACTTTCTAAATTAGAGAACGGTATACGAAGAGTATACGCTAATATAGCGAGCGTGTTGGATGAGTATGTAAATCGAATAAAAGACACAGCTTTTGTGCAACGGGGCATAGCGTTTTTAAGAACGTTAGAAAAAGAGAAAACGGATGTAATTGAATACGGTTGTTACGCTGGTGTTTTATATGAATCTATTGGACAGTATGATCAGGCGATAAAGCGGTATAATAATGCACTTAAGAAAAAACAAGATTCATTGCCGTATTTCCGTATCGGTGAAACATTCATGGCGTTAGGGCAATTTCAAGAAGCGAAGCATGCATATGAAACATGTTTAGAAATGAATAAGAATTTCTTAGGTGTACATTTGCAGCTTGCTGAAATATACGAAAAAGAAGAGAATCGTTCCAAAGAACAAAGTCATATGATCCAGGCGATGAAAGAAGAACCAATGCATATAAATATGGAATATTTAGCGCAGCTTTCAGTAGAAATGAATCTTCAGGAAGAATTGCTAGTTGAATTAGAAAAATTAGCGGAAGAAGTTCCTGAAACATGGCGTTTAGATGCGATTGCATACGTGTTTGGCGCGATGAATGACATAGATAAAGAAAAAGAATATATCGAATATGCAATGAAAATAGATGAAGAGCATGTGGAAGTACTATATCATTATGCGAAAGTACTAGTTAAAAAGCAGAGTGCAGAAGCAATCGAAGTTGCGCTGAAAGTAATGCATAAAGATTTGGAAAGTGAACGTATATTTGGTGTGTACGTAAAAGCAATGGAACAACATAAAAAATTATCCCAAATACGAGACGTACTTCATACGCTAAAGGTGAAAAAAGCAGAAAGAAGTACAGCGTTTATGTATGCAGCTACTGCGGTTGCCGCAAGATTAGTAGAAAGGCAGCAAAATGAGCAACCGAAAAAATCTATATTTACAAGAACATTTTATCGCATGAAAAATCGTGCGAAGGAAATTTCAATGATTACAGTTATTATTGATTTATTTGAAATCTCCTTGAAGTTAAACCCGAAAAATAGTATGGTAGCGCAGCGTTTCGCAATATTTTATGAGAATGCGGCGATGAATAAAGAAGCTATAGAGGTTTTACAAACATCGTTAGAAAATAAGTGGGATTATGATGTAGCGAAGCAACTTGTAAATCTTTTCATTGAGTGTGAGGAAGAAGATATGTTACGAGATGCTTTTGAATTAACGAAACAAATGGTTCGAGAGTTACCGGATGATTATGACACTCTTCTTTTACAAGCGAATGTATTATGTAAGACTGGAGAAAAAAGAAAATCCGAAAAAATTTACTTGCAATTAATTGAGAAAACGCCATTTGTAAGTAGAGGATTCCTTGCTTTAGCAGAAGTATATCAAAGTCAAGAGAGGTATGAGGATGCGATTCATTTATTAGAAGATGCTTCTGTACATCATCCAAATGAAACGGCAATTCTTCTTGCTTTAGCATCCTCGTATCATAAAGCTGGGCAAACGGCAAAGGCAGAAAAATTAACAAGTGAAATATTGGAAATTGATGCTACTGACTTGTTAGCAAGATACGATCATGCTTGTTATTTAACATTATTAAACAGAAATGAAGAGGCAAGAGATGAACTTGAAATTGTGCTTCGTGAAGATGAAACGGGATTTTTCGCTGAACTTGCAGAGGAAGATGAAGATTTAGCGGGATTGCGAGAGTTTGAAAAGTAATTGTATAAGAATAGAGAAAAAGGGTATAAATAAAAATATATTTTGAATTAGTTGACAATTAATTGTTGAATGGCATAAAATAACTTTTAATAAAGTATACAAATCTGAAGACGAGAAAGAGTAAGGTAGTGAGCTGTTCCCCAGAGAGCCGGTGTATTGCTGAAATCCGGTGTGCAGACGTTATTTGAAAATCATCTCCGAGGAGCCGTGGCTGAATAAAGTAAGCTCGGACGGATGTCTACCGTTACAAAGAACGCGTATGTTAGTACGTTGCTAAGTGCTATTAGTGAAAAGCTAATAGAATTAGGGTGGTAACGCGGGTAAACCCGTCCCTACTTCATAGGGACGGGTTTTTTGTGTGCTTTTTAAAAAATTCAAAGGAGTGATTGTACATGAAAAAAGTTGATGTAAAAGAGTCAGCTGTAGGGAGAGAAACACGTATTCGTAAGCAGTGGAACGAACAAAGTATTTTCGAGCAATCAATTCAGAATCGAGAATGCGCACAATCTTTTGTGTTTTATGAAGGGCCACCAACAGCGAACGGACTACCACACGTCGGCCATGCACTTGGACGGGCGATTAAAGATTTAGTAGCGAGATATAAAACGATGGCTGGATATAAAGTTTTAAGAAAAGCCGGATGGGATACACATGGATTACCTGTAGAATTAGGCGTTGAAAAACAACTTGGCATTTCAGGTAAACATGAAATCGAAGAGTACGGCATTGAACCATTTATTCAAAAGTGTAAAGAAAGTGTATTCACATATGAGAAGCAGTGGCGTGAATTTACGGAGAGTATTGGATATTGGGTAGATATGGATGATCCGTATGTTACTCTAGAGAATCCATATATTGAAAGTGTATGGAATATTTTAGGGAAAATTCATGAAAAAGGCTTGTTATATAAAGGGCATAGAGTTTCACCGTACTGCCCAAGCTGTCAAACATCTCTTAGTTCACATGAAGTTGCACAAGGGTATAAAACAGTGAAAGATTTAAGCGCGACAGTTAAGTTTAAAGTGAAAGATAGTGAAAATGAATATTTCCTTGGATGGACGACAACACCGTGGACACTCCCAGCGAATGTTGCACTTGCCGTACATCCGAATATGGAATACGTTAAAGCCAAACAAGAAGGATATGTATACATTGTTGCGAAAGAACGTGTGCAAGAAGTGCTAAAAGAAAACTATGAAGTATTATCCGTTCATAAAGGCGAAGAATTATTAAACACATCGTATACAGCACCGTTTCCGATGAAGGAAGTTACAAATGGATACCGTGTTATTGCGGCAGATTTTGTTACTGCAGATAGTGGTACAGGACTCGTTCATATCGCTCCAGCATATGGAGAGGACGATTATAAAATCGTTCAAAGTGAAGGGTTATCGTTCTTACATGTTGTAAATGAGAAAGGTGAGTATACAGAAGCAGTACCCTTCTTAAAAGGAAAGTTTGTAAAAGAATGTGACGTTGATATCGTTCGTTATTTAGCTAAAGAAGGTTTGCTATATCATAAAGAAAAATATCAGCATAGCTATCCACACTGTTGGCGCTGTGATTCTCCGTTACTTTATTATGCAGGAGAAAGCTGGTTAATCCGCACTACTGAGATTAAAGAAACATTTTTACAAAATAATAATTCTGTCACGTGGTATCCAGATCATATGAAACATGGACGCTTTGGTAAGTTTTTAGAAAATATGGTGGACTGGAATATTAGCCGAGATAGATATTGGGGAACACCGTTAAACGTATGGGAATGTGAAAGCTGTGATCATCAATTTTCACCGAAAAGTATTGCTGAATTAAGAAAGCATAGTACAAAAGAAACGCCTGAAGATTTAGAATTGCATAAGCCATATGTAGATGAAGTACAAGTGTGCTGTGAAAAATGCGGAAGTACAATGAATCGAACACCAGAAGTAATTGATGTTTGGTTTGATAGTGGTTCCATGCCTTTTGCGCAATATCATTACCCGTTTGAAAATAAAGAGTTATTTGAAGAACAGTTTCCAGCAGATGTAATTGCGGAGGGAATTGATCAAACACGCGGCTGGTTTTATAGTTTATTAGCGGTATCAGCACTATATACAGGGAAAGTACCATATAAACGAGTATTATCATTAGGGCATGTTCTAGATGAAGAAGGACAGAAAATGTCTAAAAGTAAAGGGAATGCACTAGATCCTGTTGATTTAGTAGAGAAGTTTGGTGCCGACGCTCTAAGGTGGGCTCTACTCGTTGATAGTGCGCCGTGGAATGCGAAACGATTTTCTGAAAGAACAGTACAAGAAGCGAAATCTAAATTTGTAGATACGTTAGTCAATGTGTATAGCTTCTATGTTTTATATGCAAGTTTAGATGAATATAATCCGAAAGAAAAGTATGAAGTTAAACGTACGAAATTAGATGAATGGGTGTTATCAAGACTGCATAGCACAACGAGAAAGGTAAGAACTGCACTTGATGATTATCAATTCACAAATGCAGCTCGTGAAATTGCTGCTCTTGTAGATGAAGTGAGTAACTGGTATGTAAGACGTTCACGCAATCGTTTTTGGGAATCTAGTATGAATCCTGAAAAAGCAGCTGCGTATGAAACACTTCATGAAGTGCTTGTAACAATTAGTAAATTAATCGCACCATTTACACCGTTTGTAGCTGAGGATATTCATCTGAATTTAGAAGGAAGCAGCGTTCATTTAGCAGATTATCCGGTTGTAAACGAATCACTTATTCAGCCTGAGTTAGAAGCAGAAATGGATGCTGTTTTACAAGTTGTTGAACTTGGAAGAAGTAATCGTAATCAACATTCATTAAAAGTAAAGCAGCCGTTAGCAGAGCTTGTATTACTTGAGCATAACGAAAATGATATCGATTGGGAATCTTATCGTGATATCGTAATGGATGAGCTAAATGTTAAAGCATTCCATGTTGAACTGGATGAATCGAAATACACATCATATCAATTAAAGTTGAATTTTAAAACAGCGGGACCGAAGTTTGGTAAGAATGTGAATGCAGTAAACGGGTGGCTAAAACAATTATCACAAGAAGAAGTACAAAATTTTGTATCAACAGAGAAAGCAGTATACGAAGCAACAGCAGGGGAAGAAGTAATCGTCACGGCTGAAGATGTATTAGTAGAGAAAGTTGCGAAATCAGGATTCTCAAATACGACTAACGGACAATATACGGTTATGTTAGATACGAATGTAACTGAGGAATTGTTACAAGAAGGAGTAGCACGTGAATTTATTCGTGCAGTTCAAGAATATCGTAAGCAGTTGAATTTACCGGTTAATTTACGAGTGGATGTAATTCTTGATACAGAAGAAGAACTACAGCAAACGTTAACGAATCATAAAGATTTATTGGAAGAAAACTTACTCGTCAAGCAATTTACATTTGGTCACTTAACGAATGAGGACGATGAACTTTCTTTAGGTGAGACAAAAGTCCGAATTAAATTAAACGCGGCTAATTAAAGAAAAAAGGAAGTTGGAATCATTCCAACTTCCTTTTTGCATGCTAGGAGATTATCCGGCTATTTGTGGGCAGTAAGACTCCCAACTCGAAATTCGGCGAATGCGAGGAAGTTAGTTGGGAGTCGGGCTGCCCGTAAAAGCCCGATTGGTGAGGGCTAATAATCAGTGGGGATGGACAAAACCCCCACTGATTAAAGTTTCACTTTATCCGGCTAATTTTCTCATAATCCATTCGATAGGGCCTCTAGGAAATTTCTTTCTCCATAACACGCTAAATAAAACACTGAAAATGAAAAATCCAGTAGCAAATAGTAAAACGAATAATAGTGTTTGATGTTCCATCCTATTTAATAGAATCAATATCCCAATACCGATAAATACATGACTTACATAATGAGTTAATGTTAATTGGCCTGTTTGTACAATGGATGTAATAAACCAATTCTTTTCATGTTTTTCAGCAATGTAGAGGCAAATTATTAATATAGCAATAGCGGATCCTGCAGTAGATGCGACGTATAATATACTTGGTAAAATAGGGCCTGTATTAAACAAAAATGTAGATGCTTCCTCACCAATGTATGGGATAAAAAGGTGAGTTAATGCTTTGGACAACAGCTCTATAATTATCGTTACTTTTATACCGAGTAAGAGCAACCTATGTCTAATTTTTCTATTATGAAGATCTAATCTGCCAATTATCATACCGATTAAGAAGAAAGAAAACCATGGGAAAATAGGGTGATAGCCATTAAAAAATAAGTTGCGAAGAAATCCTTTAAAGGTCCAAAAGTCTATATAGTTTATAAATGGGATTGTGCCTCCCCATCCTTCGAAGGCGTTGAAAGTAAGTTGGAGATATTGTGCAGCAAGTAAAATAATGATAGAAAGCCATATTAGTATAGTTCTTCGTACAGTAATTAGTAATGCAGCGATGAAAAGGTAAACGCCGTAGTAGTGTAAAATATCTCCCGTCCATTCCATTACATACAATAATAATCCTAAAATAAATAAGAATAGTGATCGTTTCCAAATCAATATTCGGCTGGTATTGATTTGTATTTTTTCTTGGCTAGCAACAGATGATTTAGTCATTAAAGTTATGCCAATCCCAGCAAGTATAACAAACAAGGCAGAAGCTCTACCTTCAAAAAGTGTCATAAAGGTTTTTAACAGAGGAGGCCCATTTCCTTCCGCCCCTGTTATCACCATGAAATTAACTAGTAACATTCCAAACATCGCCCACGCTCTAGCAAAATCTAAGCCGATAATTCGTTTTTTAGTTTTCATATGAATCACTTCTTTCGAATATGCTGTGGACGGCTTCAATCCATATTTGTTTATAATTCATATTTACATCAAACATCATGAAGTTTCCGATATTATCAAGTACTAATGCCAACATATGAGCTTTTGAAACTAGATTTTTATTTTGAATGAGTTGAAGTTCATTTGCTTTTGTTAGGAGTGATTCAAATCCGTTTAAATATTCTGTTTGTACAGTTAGTAATCGATCTTTGTACATATCGTTTCTTGAAGATAGTAATACATATTCTTGTAATACACGATTAAAATAAGGATCTTTCTGTTGTTCGTCTATCATTTTAAAGCCAATTTTAATACATTTCTCAATGAAATTCTCTTTCGTAAATTCTTCTGTACGAAAGAATGAGGAGAACTGCATCGCTTCGCATAATTCATTAAAAATACTTTCGATTAAAGCATCTTTAGATTTAAAGTAATAATAAATAGATGGCTTGGCGATACCAACTTCTTCAGCAATCATTGTATAGGTCGTTTTGGCAATGCCGTGACCGGCAAATAGTCGATAACTTGCTTCGATTATGGAAGAGCGTGTTTCTTCACTTTTACTCATAATAAATCCTCCCAATAAAAAAGGTTAATTAAAGCGTATCATTTATTAAGGTATTTTTCAACCTATCGTTAGGTAAAAAATAACCTATTTTTCAAAACATTATTTTGGTGAAATATAGTTAATCGAAGTGGGAAATAAATATATTTCTAAAGTATTGTTCTCATTTTATACATAATTATTGAGAAAATTTCACTCACCATAAATGTGAAGGTAATAGAATTGCTCGTATAGAATTACTCGTAGATTCAATTTATCTCGTTACTTGTGGACAGTAATAGCCTTATAGGAATGGGGTAAAGGATTCAATTTATTAGGGGGAGTGGTTTTATGTTAAACAAAAAAATGGTGGCAATGGCAATGACTGTGCCATTAGTAATGGGGACGATTTCTACGGTTTCGGCATTGGAAAAACAACAGCAAGTAAAGCTAGAAGCTTATTCACCACAGAAAAAAGCAATTGAATATTTAAAAGGAAATGCTGATCAGTATGGATTAAAGCCAGACCTTTCAGACTTACAATATATTTCTACAACAGAAACGTCAGTAGCTTCATACGTTAGATTTCAACAAGTTGTCAATGGTGCACCTGTATTCTCAAAACAAATAACAGTTACTATTAATGGACAGGGACAAGGCGTACTTGCTGTGTCTGATTACCAGGCGGTTCAAAGTGTGAAAGAAATAGCGAATAAGATTAGTGAAAAAGATGCTGAACAAAAATCAATGGCGTATGTTGGAGGAGAAAGTGAGCAAAATCTATGGGCTCCTACAGAGAAAGAATTTGGATATATTATTGAGGATGGAGTAGCTATCCCAGTTTATAAAGTTTTAGTCCACTCTAATAATCCATTTGGTGCATGGGAAACATTTATTGATGCAGAAAATGGAAAGTTAATTAAAAAGGTTGATATAAACCGAAAAGCAGAAGGAACAGGAAAAGTATTTTTACCTAATCCTGTCGTAACAAGTGGTAGTTTAGCAGGATTAAAGGATAATAATGATGCAGATTCTACAGCTCTAACGAATCAATTGAAAACCGTTACTCTAAAAGGTTTAGATGGTAGTGGGTTTTTAATTGGGGAGTATGTAACAATTTCATCAAAAGCGAAGACGAAATCTACAAACTTACAATTTAACTATACACGTGCAAATGATAGCTTTGAAGATGTTATGTCGTATTATCATATTGATACATTACAGCGTTACATTCAAGGATTAGGCTTTCAAAATGTTAATAAACGTTCGATTAAAGTGAATGTAAATGGTACAACTGACGATAATTCATTCTATTCTCCATCAACGAAAGCTTTAACTTTCGGTACTGGCGGAGTAGATGATGCAGAAGATGCTGGCATTATTGCGCATGAATATGGACATTCTATTCAAGATAATCAAGTACCTGGCTTCGGAAGTTCACCAGAAGGCGGAGCGATGGGAGAAGGATTTGGAGATTTCTTAGGTGCTACTTATGAAGATGCGGTATCGACGACAGGATACGGAAAAGCATGTGTTGGAGAATGGGATGCGACTGCTTACTCTAGTTCAGATCCAACATGCTTACGCCGATTAGATACGAATAAAGTATATCCGAAAGATATTACGAACGAAGTACATGATGATGGGGAAATTTGGGCTCAAGGCCAATACGAAATGGCACAAGCTTTTGGTCGTGATGTTGCAACAAAAATTATTTTACAATCACATTGGTCTTTAACGCCAAATGCGAAATTCCGTGATGGAGCGAAAGCAATTAAGCAAGCGGATGCTCTTTTATATGGCGGACAACATGCTGCTGATATCGATCGTATTTGGGCAGCAAGAGGAATTAGTACGAATTAATATAAAAAGTCGTGGCGTTTAATAAGCCACGACTTTTTAATTTGCTTAAGAACTGGTACTAGTAAATACAGTTATATCAATGATAGTGTGAATATATCCACATTCCATTTACTTTTTTGCGTCTTTAAAAACAAAATGCTCTTTAAATTTTCTAGCCTCAACTTTTTGACCGTTTCTCATAGAGCGGAAAGGGTGTTCTTGCCACGTAATGATCACGTCAACTTCATCGGCTTTTGTAGAAATCGGTAAATTAGCATGTCTAAATCCAGTTTTGCCACTTGCTAAACGGCCTTCTTTTTGAGAATAAAGTTCATATTTTGTTTTTGTATTTGGCTCGCTGCGGAAAACTTCAACGTGTACATTATACACTTCATTTTTTCCGAGATTTTTTACAGAGAAATGATATGTTTGAAATACACCTTTTTTTGGTTGTAACAATTTTTCACTTGTTTTTTTCACTTCATCAATATTCACTTGCCATTGATTAGAGTTTTGAGAGACGGGTAAAGATTTTGGGGAATAAGCATACGTTTCTTTAACTACAACTATGCATAACAATAGGAGAAAGAAGCTAATGGTTTTTCTCATATGTACACCTCCGCTAGAAAATTTATATTAATATGCGTAAAAAACATAGATTTTATGTAATAAAATGGAAAGGGTGGCATAATGATTCAAATTAGTTTGAAAGAACTTGAAGAAGTAGTAGATGGTAAAGGGCTACATGAGTCGTTTTATAAATTAGTTGCAGCGGGAGTGTCTATTGATTCTCAAAAAATTCAAGAAAGAAACTTATTCATTCCAATAATTAGAGTGAAGGATGGTCATGACTACGTCCACGAAGCAATGAATCACGGAGCGGCTGCTTGCTTATGGAAAAAATCTCACGGTGATCCACCAAAAGGAATACCGATTATATTTGTAAATGACACATTACTCGCACTACAAAAATTAGCACGATTTTATCGAAATGAAATGAATGTGAAAGTAATCGGTATTACCGGTAGTAACGGAAAGACAACGGTGAAGGATATAATAGGAGCAATATTAAATACAACGTATAACGTACATAAAACAAAAGGTAATTTAAATAGTCAAATTGGATTACCATTAACGATTTTAGAAATGAAGCGAGATACCGAGTTTTTAATACTAGAAATGGGAATGAGTGAGAAAGGACAAATCCGAAAATTATCAAATATAGCGCAGCCCGATGTAGCGATAATTACAATGATTGGACAGTCGCACTTAGAAACGCTTGGATCAAGAGAAGGAATTGCGAATGCTAAATTAGAAATTATAGACGGATTAAAAGAAAAAGGTTTGTTTTTATATAATGGTGATGAATCATTACTTTCTCAAAATAACAAAAAAGGAGGTATAGAATATAGGTCATTTGGTGAAAAGGATACAAATGATCTTTATCCTACGAATGTGCAATTGGATGAATATGGTAGTCATTTCAAATTAAATAAATTTAAAAAAGTACAGTATGACGTCTCTTTGTATGGGAAACATAATATATTAAATGCAATCATCGGAATAGCTGTAGGTCAATTGTATAATGTGTCTACAAAGAACATACAGGAAACATTACAACAAATAAACATTACAGATATGCGCTTTCAATTTCTAACAGCTACAACAGGTTTTACGATTATTAATGATGCATGGAATGCGAGTCCGTCTTCAATGACAGCAGCAATTGAAACGTTAGAGAAGTTACATACTTATGAGAAAAAAATCATTGTAATTGGGGATATGTTGGAGTTAGGAACGGAAGCTGAGGCATATCATAGAGAAATCGGAAGAATATTAAATCCAGAGAAAATTCAATACGTTTTTACGTATGGTAAGCTTTCAATGATGATAGCGGAAGAAGCAAAGAAGAACTATCCTAAAAATCATGTGCAATCATTTCAAAATAAAGGTGAAGTAGCAGAGAAGATTTTAGAAATAATGAATGAAAAGGACATTGTATTATTGAAAGGCTCGCGTGGAATGGCTTTAGAGGAGATTGTACAAAGATGGATGTGAAAAATCAGAACATATCAAAAAAACGCTTGCGTTTTATAAAATAAAGAGATAGAATACTCTGTAAATATAAAAAGTGATGATCAGGAAAAGTACATGATGCAAGGGTCTACAGAGAGCAATCGTTTGCTGGGAAGATTGCGATACTGCATGATGGAAAGACACCTGTGAGTGATGCTTTGAACGTGATAATTAGTAAAAGCAAACGGTACCTACCGTTATCAGGGCTAAGATGGTCATTATGACAATTTGGGTGGTACCGCGGAATAATCCGTCCCTATTATAGGGGCGGATTTTTGTATTCTTTGAAAGGAGGTGAGTGACCGTGGATGATGATGACGACAACAATAACAATAACGTAAATAAAAATAAAATTAATGGAGGGAAACATAATGGATCAAATAATGAAGCGTTCACTCACACGAGAATGTACGGAGCATAGCGGAAAGGTTGTATTACTACAAGGATGGGTAAAAAAGATTCGTCATCTAGGGAATGTTAGTTTTTTATTATTAAGGGACCGAACGGGAGTTATTCAATGTGTATTAGAAAATGAGTTAGCTGGATACAAAGTTGATGTTGAAAGTGTCGTCCAAATACTTGGAGAAATAGTAGAGACACCGAAAACAGAATTAGGTGTTGAAGTACTTGCACATGAAGTGAAAGTACTAAATGGAGCAGAATCACTTCCATTTGAAATAAATAAAAAGAAGTTACAAGTTGGTTTAGATCAACTATTGAATGAACGGGTATTATCATTAAGACATGAGCGAATCACCGCGATTTTTAAAGTGAAATCGACACTCGTTCAAAGCTTTAGTGAATTTCTAATAGAGAACGATTTCACACGTATATTTACTCCGAAAATTGTCTCACAAGGGGCAGAAGGAGGAGCAAATGTTTTTAATCTTCCATATTTCCAAAAAGAAGCGTATTTAGCTCAATCACCACAGTTTTATAAACAAATGATGGTAGCGGGAGGACTCGAACGTGTTTTTGAAATTGCTCCTGTGTACCGGGCTGAACATCATAACTCTTCAAGACATTTAAATGAATATATATCGTTAGACGTAGAACTTGGATTTATTCATGATTTTCATGAAGTGATGCAATTAGAAATAGATATTTTACGATATATGTTTCAACAAGTAGGAGAAAAATGTGAAAAAGAACTACAACTATTACAAGTAACAGTACCTGTTATTGCAGAAATTCCTAAAATTACGTTGGCAGAAGCACAAGAAGTTTTGAAAATGAAGTATCGAAAAGAATCTCCTGTAGGGGATTTAGATACAGAAGGTGAAAAGTTACTAGGGAAATATGTGAAAGAAACATATAATAGTGAATTTGTATTCATTACACAGTATCCGAAAGAAGCGAGACCAATGTATACGATGCCAAATAAAGAGAACTCAGCTATTACTGATTCTTTTGACTTATTGTATAAAGGGCTAGAGATTACGTCAGGTGCACAGCGAATTCATAACTATGAAATGTTACTTGCTTCTTTTAAAGAAAAAGGATTACATCCAGAGAAATTTCAATCGTATTTAGATACATTCCGTTATGGATGTCCACCGCATGGCGGATTTGGTATAGGTTTAGAAAGAGTTGTATATAAATTTTTAGAGTTAACAAACATCCGGGAGGCGAGTGCTTTTCCGAGAGATTGTACACGACTTATACCGTGAAAAAGAATCTTCGCGATAATCGCGAAGATTCTTTTTTAATGTTCTTTTATTTTTACACTTGGTTTAAAAAGGGGAAAATATTGACTCTTCCTTTCTCTTTTTTCTTTTGCTAGAACACTTAATAAAAGCGAGTTATCTATATAATTCACATCTTTTTCTAGTGCGCTTTGCATTCCAGATAACATCATGTATACAGCTAAAATAACGATAGTGAAAAATAAAACAGGGCCGAATGCTACCCAAGGTAAAACATTTAAAAATTGATGATTGTGCCCAAGTAATACAAGTGTACCAGCAATGTTAAATGAAATGGTTCGAAATAGTGCTAAATGCAGTAATAAAACTAAAGTTTGCAGCAGTTGTTGATTAATCCAAATGAAAATTTTGGGCGTAAGAAAGGGTTTTAAATGGATCTTGCAAATGTGAAAAAAACTACCTCCTAGTGTTTTAGAACTTATCACAAATTCATTTTGTAGTAATAAACGAATTTCATTACTGAAAAGTTGTACTAAATTTGGTACGCTAATAAAAATTAAAACCGAAATCATATAAGTAAGCCACAGATGTTCTTCATCTGGAGATACAAACATTACAGGTGATAATAAAAAAATCGCTAATAAGGTGGTAGGAACGTATTGGAATGTTTCGAATAGAACATCTAAAAAGCGTACATATCGATAAAAATATGCATGAAGAACACCGAATATAAGTGAAAAAACAATCCGAAAAAAGCTAATAATCACTGCATAAAATATGGGTGTTTTTGCATCATAGAGAGTCCGAATTAAAACATCATCCCCCTCTTGATCAACACCGAGAGGATGAGAAAAAGATGGCGGTGCTGGAGCTGTACTAGTTAGTTTACCATCGACATATTGATAAGGAGGTACAGGTTTGATTTTTCCTGCGTCTACTTTCTCTTTCGTAATATAACTTGAAATAATAATAGTTACTAAAATAAAAAGACCGATTAAAAATCGTATATTAAAAACTACCTTTTTAAGCATGTAAATCCCTTCTTCCTGGTAAAATGCGTTTTAATAGTTCAAAGGAGAGATAGAATGGAATTGTTAAAAATAATATACTTACCGTAATAATTTCCGGTGTTTGGTGCATAATTAAAAATTTAAATAAGCCGTAGGAATTAAATAAATACTCCAGTACAATCATATTGGAAATCATAAATAAAAAAATAGATTTTGCATTATAAAAGATGGAGAGTAAGGCGTTGATAAGCACGTGTTTATATAAAATGTAAAACGGTTTTAATCCTTTTGCGACCGCAACGTTTATATAATCCTTTTGTAGCTCATCATTATAATTTAATAGGCAAATTTCGTATAAGTAAATAATCGGTAAAATACTCAGTGTTAATATCGGTAACAAATATGTTTTTTCTTGCATAGTAGAAAAAGGTACTGTAACGAGTAAATTCGTATTTTTATAAATCCAAATGACAAATAACTGTACACAGACGACAAAAAATAAGTCTGGCAATGATTCTAGTACGTGTAAAGTTTTAAGGATAAGAGATTGAATGCGTTTAGGAAAGTAAAATGTAAGTATGGTAAAAGTAGTAGAAAGGAATACGGCGATAAGGAAGGCACAAATCATAATAGTTAATGAATGCGTATATGATTCTAATAAATATGGAAAAAGATCACGATCTGGCGACTGAGTACCAGCATTGCTAATTTTATAAGTAATACCTGTAGGGTGGAACAAAGAAGAAATAACATTTGATATCGAATCTAAATAGTTACTAAAATTTAATTGTAAAGTTGGTGTTGGCGGCATGGCTAACGCTCTTGATGCACTTGGAGATGTACCAAAAAACAATTGTGGCAAAGAACAAATCGCAATAATACCAAAGATGATGAAAAATGAGCGGATAATAAAAAAACATCCATTCTTTAAAAGTGACATAACATATTTTCTCCTTATATTTTATTTGTAAATATTTTCTATATAAACCTATAAAAATCCTTTTCGACAAAATAATTAATATATACCTTGACAGTAACAAATATAACCGATATACTTCATATTAATTTCAAAAGAAAATATATTCTAAATATTAAAATGTGTTGAATAGGAGTAGTAAGGTCATGTATTTGTGCAGAGAGCTATGGGTTGGTGCGACATAGTCAAATGACATCCTGAACTCGCCTAGGAGCAGTAAGGTGGAACGGAATCACATTCTTAGTAAATCTTAACGGTTAACCTTCGATATTAGGTTTGTAATCAAACGATTACTACTAAGGTGGATTCACAATGGAATCAATAAGGGTGGTACCGCGTTAAGTAAATGGCTTAGCGTCTCTTTATATAAAGAGATGCTGGGCCATTTTTTATTTTATAGAAAAAGAAATGGAGGGTTTATTTGGATTGGTTTATAAAATTTAATTATTTATATAAAAAGATTTAATTGGGAGGAAAATAAGATGAAACAGACGGAGCAATGGACTTCGAAATTAGGTTTTATAATGGCAGCAGCAGGATCAGCAATTGGACTTGGCGCAATATGGAAGTTTCCTTATATCGCTGGAAAGAGCGGGGGAGGAGCATTCTTTTTAATCTTTATATTATTTACTGTATTAATTGGACTACCACTACTTATTGCTGAATTTATGATTGGACGCAGTACACAGAAACAAGCAGTTGGAGCATTTAAAAGTATCGCACCAAATACAGGATGGCACTGGATTGGACGTCTTGGCGTTGGAACTTGTTTTATATTGTTATCTTTTTATAGCGTTGTAGGTGGATGGGTTTTAATTTATCTCTTCCGAGGAGTAACAGGACAACTTATTACTCCGGGACAAAATTACGGTTCGTTATTTACTGAAACAATTGGAAATCCCGTTTGGGCTATTATGGGCCATTTCGCTTTTATGTTCATAACGATATGGGTTGTATCAAAAGGTGTACAAAACGGAATTGAAAAAGCAAGTAAATATATGTTACCAGCGTTGTTCGTATTATTTGTCGCTCTTATTATTCGTTCATTAACACTTGATGATGCGATGCAAGGTGTGAAGTTTTTCTTACAGCCAGATTTCTCAAAAATTACTTCAGAAAGTATTTTGTTCGCAATGGGGCAATCATTCTTTGCGATTAGTATAGGGATTTCGATTATGGTTACGTATAGCTCGTATTTAAATAAAAAAGAAAGTTTACCAAAATCGGCAGTTACGATTGTTGGATTGAATTTATTCGTTTCTTTATTTGCGGGACTTGCTATATTTCCGGCAGTATTTTCATTAGGAATGGAGCCAACAGAAGGACCGGGATTACTATTTATCGTATTACCATCTGTATTTAGTCAAATACCATTCGGTGGACTCTTCTTAACAGTATTTCTTGCGTTATTTACATTTGCGACATTAACATCGGCATTTTCTCTACTAGAAACGGTCGTTTCAGCATTAGCAAATGGTGAGCAGGAAAGAAGAAATAAACTATCATGGATCATCGGTTTCTGCATTTTCTTAGTGGGTATACCATCTGCGTTATCATTTGGAGTATGGAGTGATATTACGATTTTTGGGAAGAATATTTTTGATGCAGTAGACTTTTTATCTAGTAATATATTAATGCCACTTGGAGCATTGTTTATCAGTATTTTCGTATCATTTAAAATGGAGAAGAAAGTGCTAGAAGCAGAATTTTTTGTAGGTGGAAATTACGGAAAGAAAATATTTACTTGTTGGGCATTCTTACTTCGATTTATAGCTCCACTTGCAATAATTATCGTCTTTTTAAATGTAATAGGGATTATTTAGGGTTAAATGTTATAATATTCAGTAAAAAATGAGGTGATGATTATAAAGACGAATTTGATTGAAGTTGGGAAATACATGAACATTAGAGGGAAAAAACTATACGTTGAAACACATGGAAGTCCTAAAAATAAACCAGTATTATATTTGCACGGTGGACCAGGAGAGAGTTGCTATGATTTTTCATTTCATCAAGCGGAACGATTAAAAGATTCCTTATATGTAATTATGATAGATCAAAGAGGGGTTTGTCGTTCAGAAGAAATTACTGAAGAAGAATCGTTTGGATTAAGTGATTTAGTTGAAGATTGTGAGGAACTAAGAAAACTATTACAAATTGAGAAATGGTCTGTAATTGGACATTCTTTCGGTGGATATTTAGCATTGCTATATGCGTCGATATATCCAAATTCAATAGAGAAAATAATATTTGAAGGGCCGACTTTTGATTTTGCATTAACAAGTAAATCCCTCTTACAAAAGACAGGGAATTTATTAAAGAAGTATGGAAAAGAAGTGGCTGCAGAAGAGTGTTTTACTTATTCATCTAGTAATGCTAGTTCAGAAGAGTTGCTAGAAGCTTATATAAGATTAAGTGATGAATTAAAAGAAAATCGAATGGAGATTTATGAAAATAAGGAGGATAAAACTGACTATAGTTTATATAGTGATGAAGAGTGGGGAGAATTTGCAAGACGTTCAGAGATTCACTTTAGAAGATTAAAAGATGAGGGAGAGATTTATAAATCGTTTCTATTAAAACTGCAAGAAGTGAAAAATCCGATGCTGCTAATTGTAGGAGAACATGATGTAGTAACGTGTGAAAAGCAAATTGAAGTATTTAATCGAGATACTCGAAATGGTAAGTATATCGTGTTTGAAGAGAGTGGTCATACACCACATTATGAAGAAGCAGACCGCTTCGCTGAAACAGTCATTCATTTTTTGAATTGAAAAAGGAAAGGGTGCTTCTAATAATGAGAAGCACCCTCTTTAAATCTCTGGATAAGTGATTGTAATGTTGGGCCATTTGCTTTGCCAATTCTTTTTCATAACTCTTTTTTTGTACATATGTATTCGTTCTTTCGTTTCAAGAAAATGAAGTGTAGGTTTCACTTGTAATGAAAGTACATCTTCTATTCCGCACGGGGATGTTAATATGACATTATTTTTCTCGTCTAATGAAACACCAAGGGCGGTTGCTGTTTCAGGGAATTTAGAAATAGCATCAACAGAAGAAGAGTATGGTGGCATTCCATTCACTACATGCATACGAGCTTGATTCTTAACCGACCAAGGTATAGAATCATCCAAATTTGTCAGTTCCTTTTCTAATGATTGTTCGTATGCCTCATCTTTATGAAAAGTGTCAAAATAAATAACATCAACGTCTGGTGTAGCTGTTCTTACTTCGTAGTTATGTAATGTATCCCAAATTTTAGAACGAACAAATCCAGCGCAAATCCACCAATCAGGTAGCTCTAGTGATTTTGCCATTTGTAATACGTCCATCATCCATTTGTCGTTTTTTATTAAGCGAATTATATCTTGCTCTGTTTTTATATTCATTGATAAATTCACCTTTCTAGTAAATTAATGCATCAGTTCAATAATCCATAAAATCCAGTAAGCACCTGGTACAAATAGTAGTTGTGCTAATAATGTGCCGAGAAGTCTAGAAATCATAAGCCAACCATACATTTTACTCATTGCTTCAGCACCCTTTTCTGATTGTAAAGCACGTTCTGTTAAAAGGGCAATGCGTGGATCTAGTAGCACTGTTAATAAAATGGTAGCAAAACCATTAACAAGGCCAGAAGCTGTACTTGCATTTGTTGCGTAATCTGGGTTTAAAAAGGAAGCGTAAAGGGCTGAAAGGACACCCGCTGTATAAATTGCAGTAGCAAACATGTTGATAAGCATAATACGCTTTGGGATACCACCGATCCTCATTCGATGAATCATTTCGAATTTGGGGAAGCGTACATATTTTTTTGTATACTTTAATTTTTGAATGTTATTCGTCTTCATCATTCGAATGAATGAACCATCTGTTTCAAAGTTTTGAATGACGTATCCAAATAGCTTTGTCAAAGTTGGATAGAGTATAATCGCGAGCAATGTACCGACAGAAGCAGATAATAGAACAAGCCGTATAATATGCTCTAAATTAATAGAAGAATCTAGTTTTGCTTCATCGACAATACCACCGATTAAAAAGGCTTGTAGTAAGTTAGATGTTCTTGAAATAAGCAGTACCATTCCTACGACAGATAAGGCAACGGCAATCTTTTTTAAACGTACACCAGCTAATCGAATACTATAAGAGCTAGTTTCAACTGCGTGGATAACAATTGTGAAAGCCATTATAAAAATTAACGTAATTGACATTTGATTCACCAGTTTCTATTAAATTAATTATAACTTTTTCACTTTATCATATCTTTTGTGATTTTGTAACTGAAAGTATAAGGGTTAGAAAAAACAATTTTCTGAAAAGTTAAATGGTGATATTATAGTAAAGGTGTAAGTAGGAGAATGGCCTTAATGGGGTACATATAAAATCAGTGGGGGAATGAAATATGTATACAACATTTCTATTTGATTTAGATGGAACATTAACTGATCCGAAAGAAGGGATTATAAATTCTGTTCTATACGCGTTAGAAAAAATCGGGATTGAAGAAGTAAATATAAGCGAGTTAGATTCATTTATCGGCCCACCAATACAACAATCTTTTGTAGATAGATATAATATGAATGAAATAGAAGTAGAACGAGCAGTGTTTTACTTTCGGGAATATTTAAAGCAAAGTGGTTTATTAGAGAATAAAGTATACGATGGAATTCCAACCCTATTGCAAGAATTAAAGGATGCTGGCAATCGTTTGTTTGTAGCAACTTCAAAGCCTACTGTATTTGCGAAACAAGTAATAGAGCACTTTCAGTTAACATCTTTTTTTGAAGAGATTGTTGGGAGTAATTTAGATGGGACAAGAATAAAAAAGGAAGAAATAATTGCTCATATTTTACAAACAAATGAAGAACTTTAAAAAGAAGAAATTGTGATGATTGGTGATAGAAAGCATGACGTAATCGGTGCGAACAGTAACGGAATTGCTTCAATAGGTGTATTGTATGGATATGGTAATGAGAATGAATTGAGTGATGCTAGGGCGATTCATATAGTGAAAGATGTCGAAGAGTTACAAAGCTTTTGTATAGAGAATAGTGCGGTAAAATTATAGAAATAGAACCTAGAAATCCCTTTATAACATATGACGATGAAATCATTTTTGTTTAAAGGGATTTTACATATGTAATCGAATACTTATAATTAGACATTTTTAGCATGAAAAATTTGTAATAAAAAGAGGAGGGATGTCATGAAATAAAAGGGTGCAAAATACTAGTAAAAGTTCGTTGTTAAAAGATTGAATTTTCAGTTTAAAAGGAGGGTTATAATTGGAGCTAGTTATTATTTTATTAGCACTTAGTTTACTCATGTTTGTAGCATATAAAGGATTTTCTGTAATATTATTCGCGCCGATTTTTGCATTATTTGCGGTATTTTTAACAGAGCCTAGTTTTGTATTACCTTTCTTTTCTAATATTTTTATGGAGAAAATGGTAGGATTTATTAAACTATATTTCCCTGTGTTTTTACTTGGAGCAATATTTGGGAAAGTAGTAGAAATGTCAGGAATCGCTGATTCCATCGCAAAGACGATTGTAGAGTTAGTTGGAGAAAAACGTACAATTTTAGCGATTGTTTTAATGGGAGCTATTTTAACGTATAGCGGTGTTAGTGTGTATGTAGTGGTGTTCGCTATATTTCCGTTTGCGGCTAAGTTGTTTCGACAAGCGGATATTCCAAAGCGTTTAATTCCTGGCACAATCGTTCTTGGAGCAGCAACATTTACAATGGATGCGCTTCCTGGATCACCACAAATTCAAAATGTAATACCTACAACTTTTTTTAAAACTGATATTTATGCAGCACCGATACTTGGTATTTTAGGAGCAATCTTTGTTCTAACGTTAGGTTTACTTTATTTAGAGAGTAGGCGTAAGAAGGCAAAAGCAGCAGGAGAAGGGTATTTTGGTTTTAATGATGGAAATTCTGAAATGGCAGCATCTTTACAATTAGAACAAAAAGATATGCCGATACTAAGCGGTATTGAAATTACAAGAGTACAGCAAGTAATTGCGTTTGTACCACTTATTTTAGTAGGTGTAATGAATAAAGTTTTCACAATCATGATACCAAAGTGGTATCCAAATGGTTTTGATTTCTCAGCAATCGGTATGAAAGCATTTGGAAAAGTAGAATTAAGTGCGGTAGTTGGAATTTGGTCTGTAGAATTGGCACTTATTATTGGGATTTTATCAACGCTTTTATTATATTGGAAACGAGTAGTAACTGGATTTCAAGCTGGATTGAATACAAGTATTGGTGGAGCGCTACTTGCAACAATGAATACAGGCGCGGAGTTTGGATTTGGTGGTGTTATTGCAGCACTTCCAGGCTTTGCAATTATGAGAGATAGCATCTCTGCAACTTTCACGAATCCATTAGTAAATGGGGCAGTAACAACGAATATTTTGGCTGGTATTACTGGGTCAGCATCAGGAGGAATGGGGATTGTTTTAAGTGCGATGGGAGATAAATTTATTGCAGCGGCCAATCAATATGATATTCCGTTAGAAGTTATGCACCGCATTGTATCAATGGCATCAGGCGGAATGGATACATTACCACATAATGGGGCAATTATTACTATTCTAACGGTAACAGGATTAACACATAAACAGTCATATAAAGATATATTTGCTATTACAATTTTGAAAACGGTTGCTGTATTTTTAGTCATCGCGTTCTATACTTTAACAGGAATCTATTAATAAATAGTTAATAGATGAAAAGAAAAGATTTATCAAATTGATATTTTATATAATAAAATATTCAATAGAAATAGAAGGGGTGGAGTACTTGCAAGAAGTTGCTGAATTTCGTATGCCGAAGTCTGTATTATATGGGAGAAATTCGCTTGAAAAATTAGGGGAGCAATCAAAAAAGTTAGGGAAACGTGCTTTTATAGTTAGTGATTCAATTATGGAGAAATTAGGGTATATTGAAAGTTGTTTGAAGCAATTAAATGCGAAAGGGATTACAGCTATTACGTATAATAAAGTGAACGCTGAGCCTACAAATTTACACGTATTAGAAGCGCTATCTATTTGTAAAGAAGGAAAATGTGATTTTATTATCGCTATTGGCGGTGGAAGTTGTATTGATGCTGCGAAAGCAGTAGCAGTGTTACATACAAACGGTGAAGAAATTGAAGATTACGTACAAAAGGATGTGGAAATAGAAAAAGATCCGCTGCCACTTATCGCAATTCCAACAACCTCAGGCACTGGATCGGAAGTAACAAGTGTCACAGTAATTACGAGTAAAACAACGGATGTGAAAATGATGGTGAAGCATCCGAGCTTTATCCCGCAAGTGGCGATTATAGACCCAATTTTAACATGTTCGTTACCACCTCAAATTACTGCAGCAACAGGAGTAGATGCATTATGCCATGCGATTGAAGCATATATTTCTAAAGTTTCACAACCACTAACAGATGTGCTCGCTCTTTCAGCTATTGAAAGTATAATGAAATATTTACGTATTGCATATGAAGATGGGGATAATATGGAAGCGAGAGAAGCACTGATGATTGCTTCATTACAAGCTGGAATTGCTTTTTCAAATGCTTCCGTTACATTAGTCCATGGTATGTCCCGGCCAGTAGGAGCATTATTTCATGTGCCACATGGAATATCGAATGCAATACTATTACCTACAGTTCTAGAGTTTACAAAAGTGAGTGCAGTAAAAAGGTTAGCTGAAGTAGGACGTAGCTTAAATAAAGATTTGTATTCGTATTCTGATGAAGAAGTGGCGAACTATACGATTGCTGAAATTAAAAAACTGTGCTTTGATCTTCATATTCCAAATTTAAGAGAATACGGAATTGATGAAGTTGAATTTGAAAATGCTATTTCTAAAATGGCGAAAGATGCTATTGCAAGTGGTAGTCCAAGTAACAATCCACGAGTTCCATCTTATGATGAAATAAAAGAGCTCTATCGAAAATGTTTTGATTATCAATATGAGATAACCACAAAGGTTATTTTCTGAATATTCTATGATTATTTCCGCGGAAATGAAAAAGAATTATTATAAATGTAATAGTTAAGTTAATTGGAGGAAGATTATTTTTTTATAGGATATAAATATTATTTATTATGTATAAATTATAGTATAAATTGAGCGTTTTAAAATATTATTTTGAAGGAGAATATATGAAATTAATAGGTCTTATTGGCGGTATGAGCTGGGAATCATCTACTGAGTACTACAAAATGATAAATGAAGAAGTAAAAATGAGATTAGGTGGATTGCATTCAGCAAAATGTCTACTTTATAGCGTTGACTTCGAAGAAATTGAGCGATATCAATCTGAAGGGGATTGGGATAAAGCGGGAGAGGTATTGGGAAATGCAGCTTCTTCTTTGGAGAAGGGGGGTGCTGATTTTATAATCATTTGTACAAATACAATGCATAAAGTTATTAAGCATGTAAAAAATAGAATCAGTATTCCAATATTACATATTGCTGATGCAACAGCGAAGGAAATAAAACAACATGGGATTCAATCAGTTGGTCTACTTGGGACAAAATACACGATGGAACAGGATTTCTATAAATTACGTATAGAAGAAAATGATATAAGAGTAATTGTACCGAAAGAAGAGGATAGAGAGAGAGTAAATAAAATAATATATAACGAATTATGCTTAGGAAAAATAAACCCACAATCAAGGGATTATTTTAAAAGTGTAATGGAAGATTTGGCACAAAGAGGAGCAAAGGGCATTATATTAGGGTGTACGGAAATAGGGCTATTAGTAAAACAGGAAGATTCAATAGTTCCTTTATTTGATACAGCCCGCATACACGCTATTGAAGCTGTAAATATAGCCTTACAAGATAGGATATAATTTTATTATGTAAACAATATTCGTATATGTGGAAAACATTCAGAAAATATTTTATAATGTAAGTGGTTACATTTAAGGGGGAATGCGGATGTTTTCAGTTCAACCAATCGCATTTGTACATAATGAAAGAACGGAAATAGTAGATGATGATTGGGGAGAAATAAGATCACTTATTACTTTAAGAGATTCGTTTGCAGAGGAAAGTATACAAGGGATTGAAGATTTTTCTCATATTGAGGTTATTTTCTATTTTCATAAAGTAACAGATGAACAAATTCAGTATTCTGCTAGACACCCTAGAAATAATAGTGATTTTCCAAAGGTAGGGGTTTTTGCACAACGTGGAAAAAATCGTCCGAATCGACTAGGAGCAACAATTGTTAAAGTGATAAGAAGAGATGGAAAGACAATTGTTGTTGAAGGATTAGACGCAATCGATGGCACGCCTATTTTGGATATAAAGCCAGTTATGAATGAATTTATACCGAGAGAAGAAATAAAACAGCCTGAATGGGCAACGGATATTATGAAACAATATTGGAAGGGGAATAAAGTAAAATGAGAATATATGAAGCAACAATTGCAGATTTAGACGGACTAGCATCTGTTTTTAATAACTATCGCGTATTTTATCGACAAGACTCCGATATTGAAGGAGCAAAAGCATTTTTACGAAATCGAATTGAGCGAAAAGAATCAGTCATTTTTGTAGCGGTGGAAGACGGGGAATACATTGGTTTCACACAATTATATCCATCATTCTCATCTATTTCGATGAAGGAATTATGGATATTAAATGACTTATTTGTACAAGCGAAGAAACGCGGGGCGGGAACGGGTAAAAAATTGTTAGAAGCTGCTAAAGCGTTCGCTTTAGAAAATGGTGCAAAAGGTTTAAAGCTACAAACAGAAATTGATAACTTATCAGCACAGCGATTATATGCTGAAAATGGATATTTGAGAGATAATCGTTATTTCCATTATGAATTAACTTTTTAAACTAATCTATAAAAGCTCGGCCTACTTTTTTCGTAGGTTGAGCTTTTATTATTTTTCATACCTTTTGGCATTTAGGAAAAGAATAGTCAAAAGGAGAAAGATATGAGGAAAATATATGAAATAATTGTAATGACTTTATTAATTTTTCAAGTATATCCATTGCATTCTGTTTATGCCAAGGAGCAACAATTGAAGCATAAACTTATTAAAGAAACTTTACTGTTAACATTAAATCATGAAATAGAAAAAACTATTTTTAATTATTATGGAGAAGTGAAGCAGTATTCTTTATATGATACTGAAATTGTAAATATTGAAAAAGTGAACGGGACATTTATTATAAAGATGAGGGTTCATACATTTAATGATGCTCACAATCCACCGTACGGGAAAGAAACGATTACTTTTAAGATGGATGGTGAAGGAGTCAGCGTCATTTCATTTCAGCATGAAGGAGATGAGTGGGAAAAGAAAATAAATACATTTTATAATAGGGTCATTTTTGAAATAGCGAGGGCTTTTAATTTGCAATTGGAAACATATAAAAAATATAATAACGAGCAACTTCTTTATAAGGCGGATCAGCAGAATAATTATAAATCACTTTCGAATAGTATAGTAAGGATTACAACTGAAATTTTGAAGGCAGATATTTCTTCACCATATAAAAATATAATTACGCCTATAAGTTTTGTTAAAGGAAATCAAGGTTACATTCTTTTTAAAAGAGCTGATGGACGAAATGTAGTATACACTGTGGAAAAAGAAAATGATGAGTGGAAAGTGGTCGAAATTAACTATAAAACAGGTAAGAAGTTAGAGAGGGAGCTTCTTTGGTATATGTAATTTTAATAGAGGATAAATGAGACGCTTTCAAAGTGAAGGCGTCTCATTTAATTTATACCATCATTGATTTAATATCCAATTCGTAGCATCCTCAAAGTTTTCTGCAATGTAATTCGGCTCAATATGTGCCCATTTATCTCGGTACGTATGTAAAGCGTCATATCCAGCGCCAGTTTGAACTAATATTGTTGTTGCATTTACTTTTGCACCAGCAACAATATCAGTCCAGCGATCACCAATTACAGCACATTTTGTTAAATCAAGCCCATGTTTTTCCGCTGCTTGCAGGAGCATACCTGTGCTCGGTTTGCGGCATTCACAGCCATCACCATGTCTATGAGGACAAAGGTAAATATCATCAAAACCAAACCCTTTTAATTCTTGCACAAAATCATTCGCAGCTGCTTTTCCATCCGCGATACCTGGTTGATTCGTAAAAGAGAATAGTTTAATATTTTGAGCTTTTAACTTTTGTAAAGATGCCTTTGTAAAAGGAAATAATGTGAAAGAACCTGGATAATGTATTGTAGTATCACCGCCAATTGTTCCGTCACGATCAATGAATATTGCTTCAATGTTTGTCATAGTTATAGTCCTTTCTTTGTACCAGTAGTTTAAAAATGTTTTACAAATCGATACCCATTTACTTCATAGCCCAATTTTTCATAGAAGGGGTGTGCTTCTTTTCGGTTCATTCCACTAACAAGCCAAGTACCAATACAGTTATGCTCTTTTGCTAATTGTTCTGCGTAGTCCATTAACACTTGTCCAATACCTTTACGACGTATTGTAGAATCAACACTAATAATTGAAATCTCTCCATAACGAGTTACATCTTCTAAATTCTCACGTATGCGAAATCCTAGTAATCCCAAAATAGTATTCTCTTCTTCATATACATATAAAAAATCAAAAGGACTCATTTTTACGAATTGTAAACGATTGTTCATATCTTCATTAGAGATAGAGGACCCTTTTAATTCTTTTGTAAGAGAACAAAGTGAATCTATATCATCTATAGTCGCTTCACGAATTTGAACTGACATATGATCAACCCCATTTACTTTAAAATCTTCAAACATTAAATATTCTGTTAAAGTGTGTTTTTTCCTGCTACCGAAACAAACATTTTAGAAATGATATAATACTATATTAAGAGGGATATGTTATCATTTTCCTTGATTGTATTGTAAATGGAAAGAAGGGGGATGTATGCTAGAAGTGAATATTCGCTCAGCCGGATATGAAGTAGGTGAAAAGACAGTTCACGATATTGCATTTGCAATTGAAAAAGGAGAGTTAGTTGCTCTTATTGGCGCAAATGGTGCAGGAAAGAGTACGACAATTAAGTCGATACTCGGTCTACTTGTCAATATGGATGGTGAAATTTCGTATGGTGAAAAGAAAAATCCATATGCATATGTACCGGAGCATCCCACTTATTATGATTATCTAACTTTATGGGAGCATATTGAATTGTTAATGGCTGCTCGTGGAAATGAAGTAGGAAATTGGGAGGCTAAGGCAAGGGAATTATTACATACGTTTCGAATGGAAAAACATATACACGAATACATATCAAAGTTTTCAAAAGGTATGAAACAAAAATCGATGCTTATATTAGCATTTTTAACAGAGCCAGATTTTTATATTATTGATGAGCCTTTTATCGGTTTAGATCCAGTAGCTACGAAAGAATTTTTGAATTACTTATATAAAGAAAAAGAGCGAGGAGCCGGAATTTTACTTTGTACGCACGTACTGGATACAGCTGAAAGAATTTGTGAAAGATTTTTACTCATTTCGCAGGGTACGTTAGTAGCAGACGGGCATTTAGAGGCGATACAATCGTTAGCAGAAATGCCAGGAAGTACACCACTGTTAGATTGTTTCGATGCAATTGTAAGGCGGGAACAACATGATTAAACATCAGTTTAATAAGAGGTTACGTCATGAATTGCAAAGAAAATGGAAGGCGATTCGTTCTGTAACAGATTGGACAGTAGCATTATATGTTATTATTCCAGCAATTATATTTGCAGGGATCTACTATCGTTCACTATGGATGAAAGAATTGTCGATGGAAGAGACCGTTTATTTTGGCTTAGGTTTACTCGCGTTTTATTTTGTTACATTTTCAAGAGGAGTTCGCTCATTTTTTGAACAAGCAGATAGCTTATTTTTAATTTCGTACCCAAATCATATGCGAAAATTAATGAAGATTGGCATTATATATACATTAATTCGGATTGCAATAACGAACGTATGTATAGTATTCATTATGTTACCTATATTGATGAAAAGTATGGGAGCAACAATTATACAAATTATACTGTTTTGGATTTTCTTTACTGTTTTTCGATTTATGCTATCGTTGTTGACGAGATTCATAAATGTACGTGTGGGGAAACGATGGGTTTTATTGATTATAAAAGATGTTATATTTTCTTTAAGTTTAGTCTATTTTGGAATCAGTGTATTTTTCATTTTTAAAAATCCATTGTATTTCATATTATTTACCGGCCTAGTAGCTGTACTTACTGTAGTCTTAGTAAAAGAAAAGATGAATTATAAAAATTTCTTTTTTAAAGAAGTTGAGAAAGAAAAAGAAGAAAGTATGCGCTGGACTGTAGGGATTATGCAAGTTGGTGGTCATGCAGCTAAACCAAGTAGTTCGAATAAAAAACCGTGGATGTTCCCTCGGTCTAAAAAGATATTAGGAAAAAATTCTGATTCGCGTATTGTAGAATCTTTTTTAAAAGAACTTTTGCGTACAAGTAGTGCTTTAATGTTTTATGTTCAAATTGTATGTATAAGTACTGTAAGTATTATCGTGACTCCGCAGTGGATAACAGCTATTATTCTTGTATTTGCTATAGTTGCTATTTCTCGCTATGCGCGTGATTATTGGAATGAATTTACGAAGAAAATGTTTCTACATTTATATTGTGACGAGGGAGAATTACTATTATTAAGATGGAAGGCGGATCGTTATTTGCTCCTTCCAGTCGTATTTATGTACGGAACAGTCATCCTCTCACAGTTTTATTTATTGCCAGCAGTAATTATTGGAGTTATTTTTATAGTATTCATTGGTTGGATTGTATTTTTACCATAGAAAAGGAGCCGGAAAGGGCTCTTTTTCTAGTCTGTAACACACTGATAAATAAAATATACTAAAACGAGTATGCTTGCGGCGGAGTACATGACATCTAAAGTCATCTGATCGCCTCCTCATTGTTGTTGTATTTATAGTGTATGAAATCTTACAATTTCATATTCAAGTGAAAAATATGTGAACGTTAACAAATTTGTAAAGTGCAAAAATTACAATCATTTTGTATAATAGAAGAAACAACCGTTATATAAAATATAATGAGTGAAAGGGGAGGGAACATAAATGCCAAATTGGTTTAGAAAAACCTTAGTCGCATTAATTACCGTATTTACGTTTGGTTTAGTGACGCCTCCTTCCATATTACTTGATAATGCCAAAGCTGCGGACAAGCCTACGAGCACAGCTGGGCAACAAAATTTGGAGAGTACGTCCTATACATATGAAGAAACGAATGATAGGTTAACCACCGATACTTTTGTTAACTATGCGATGCAAGAAGCAGAGAAGCAATCTATGCAAAAATTCGGCTCTAAAATTGGGCCTGTAATTGAAGATGAATTTAAAGATGTTGTATTACCTAAAATTGAAGAGGCAATTGCGGAACTTGCAAATGATGTGCCAGAAGAATCGTTGCAATCATTAGCGATTTCTCAAAGACCAGCTGGCGGAAATAATGAAAAGATTTTTCATGTTTATGACACGAAATCAGGAAATGACTTACTGCGATTTCATGTGAGGAGAGATCATCCACCGCAAGATGGATATTATTTTAATTTCCATTATCATCGTTTTGATGATGGATACTCAGGACACCATGAGTTAGGAAATATTTATTGGAATACGAATGTACCGCCGAAATGGTTGTCTTAATGAAGAACAAGAGAAAATCTTGTTCTTTTTTTATGTGTATGAAAGGGTAAGACATTTATGTTGTTGAATAACATAGGTTTAGGAAAAAAAACAAAGGGAGTATGGGAATGCAAAAATACATTGTTTTTGACTTTGATGGCACATTAGTAGATTCACAAAATATATTTGTACTAATTTATAATCAACTTGCTGAAAAGCATGGATATAAGACAGTTAGTGAGAAAGAGATTGAGCCTTTACGAAAATTGACTATTTCTGAAAGATGTAAAAAACTCGATGTACCACTTTATAAACTTCCTATATTGGCGCTAGAGTTTTATAAATTATATCAACCTGCCATAAAAGATCTCGTTTTATTCCATGGGATGAAGGATGTATTAGATGAATTACATAAAAAAGGCTACGGGATCGCGGTTATATCTTCGAACTCAGAAGAGCATATTAGGGCATTTTTACATAATAATGGCATAGAAAATATTCAAGAAGTGTATTGTTCTAAAAATTTGTTTGGTAAAGATAAAATGATAAAAAGATTTTTAAAGTCGAAAAAGCTAACAGAACAAGATATGTTGTATGTCGGTGATGAACAACGTGATATTGCAGCTTGTAAAAAAGCTGGTGTGAATGTCATTTGGGTTTCGTGGGGGTATGACGTAATTGAGACGGTAAAAGGAGACGCGCCAGATTATATGGTTAATACGCCAGGGGAAATTGTGCAAGTAGTACAGGAGGCACATTCTTAATATAAATAAACTTTGAGCAGGTATTCATCATATTGAATTTTGGGTAGCAAAGTTTCTTGCTGGTAATAAGGTGAAGGTTATACGTGGTCCTATTGAAATGAATCATCATTCGGACGTCTACTTTATAATATAAAAGGGGGGTGGACTATTGAAAACCAGGCAAGGAAAATATGAAGAAATAAAATTACGCGATAGAATTCCAGGAATGGTTGAATATATAGAGGATACAATGTTACCTACTGGTTTTCACTATTATATTCCTCCTCACTGGCATAGAAGTATTGAAATTAGCCTAGTCGTATATGGAGAAGTTTTCTTGTATGTGAATGGGCAAAAAAAGAAAGTATCCGCTGGCGAATTTATTTTTGTGAATAGTGGAGATGTTCATGAATTCGAAAAAGTTGAAAATACAAGTTGTGCAGTAATGATGTTAATTATTTCTTATGAATTTCTTAAAGAGGTAAATGGAGATCTTGATAAATATAGATTTAATATAAAAGAATCAGTTGTTCAGAAAACTAACCTCCAGCAAATATTTTATGAATTAAAGGAGTTAGTCACAAATTCTGATGATTTAAGTTACATAAAAATTAATAGTTTAATTTATGAAATTGTTTATATTCTATTGCGATATTGCAAAGATGGAGAGAGTATAGACAATAATTATCAACTTGGAAATAAACAGAAAGAAATAATTACGTATATTTATAAACATTATGATGAAGAACTTAAACTGAAAGATGTAGCTAAACATTTTTTTGTAAGTGAAGAACATTTTTCACGTATGTTCAAAAAATCTTTCGGATCAAATTTCACCACTTTTTTAACGAGATACAGGCTCTATAAAGCTTATGAAGATATTATTAGAAGTACAAATTCTATACAAGATATAGCAATAAAACATGGATTTCCAAATGTGAAATCATTTATTTCACAGTTTAAAGAGAAATATGGATATACACCATTACAGTATAGGAAAAATATCATATCAAAAAATGACAATAATCGAATCAAATATGAACAACAATAAAAAAACGTTCCATGTTACATTTTGTACATGGAACGTTTTTAATTTAGTGATAGCAGATGAAGTAAGATTCAAATGTGATTTATATAATTCGAATAAATGAAAGCGCTTAAAATAAGAGAGGATGAATACTGGATGACTAGAAAGTATGACTTAGACCTTTTAGGGAAAATTCAAGAAAAACAAGAAACTATCAACGTACAGGGGGCAAAAGTTGTAGTAAAAAACATACCAGATTGCGATGAAAAAGGGGCTATGGATCCACGCCTTTATAAGGACACAAAGGTTCAAATGAATGTAATGAGGTTTATGCCTAAAAATATGATGAAAATGGATGCTTCTGAAAAATCAGTAAAGAATATGCGAAAACAATTTAATGGTATTAAAAGTGTTCCCATTGTCACTAAAGACATTAATATTATGCATAAAACTGTTAAAGCAGAAAATGGATTTGATATTCCGATAAGAATTTATAATAGTATTTCTAAACGAGAGAATGCACCAATTTTATACTTTATTCATGGCGGAGGATTTATGGCAGGATCACCAGATGTGGTAGAAGAACTTGTGAAATTGATAGTAGAGAAAACAGATATACTAGCCGTTTCTGTGGATTATCGATTAGCTCCGGAAAATCCTTTTCCAACTGGGCATACAGATTGTTACACTACTTTAAAGTGGATTTATGAGAATGCTGACACATTAGGCGGTGATAAGAATAATATCTTTGTTGCTGGTGATAGTGCAGGAGGTAACTTAACGCAGTATTGTACTACTAGAGATATGGAAGATGGTAGAAATCTCGTTAAGGGACAACTACTTCTATATCCTACACTTAATATGTGTGACTATGAAGATGAATTTTATTCTTGGAGTATAGACAAATATGAAATTGCTCCTAAGTATAAAAAAGGATTAGAAAAAATGCTTAATATAATGCATTCAATGGTTGGGGGTATGTCAGAAGTACTTGGTACGAAAGAAATTAATTCTAAGTATTTAAGTCCATATGTTGATGTATCCCCAGACTATCCAAGTACATTTATTACGGTAGGAGAGCATGATTTTTTAATGATAGAATGTTTAGCGTATGCAGCTAAATTAACTAAAAAAGGAGTTGATACTGAAACAGTTCTTTATCGTGGTTTAGGGCACGCTTATGGAGATAATGTAGGTGTCTATCCTCAAAGTGAAGATTTAGCAATTGAGATGGGGAATTTTATATTAAAACATAGTGGGAAGTAGGAGGAATGATGAAAAATAGAAAAGTGATATTAATTTCAAGTTTCGCTATTTTATTATGTATCTTTGCATTTACAGACCTACAGATATCCCATAGTCTATATGAACCAACTAATAAGATCGCTCTTTTTTTACAAGCTATAGGAGAAATTCCAGCAATGCTTATTGCCTTATTTTCTAGTATGTATTTATTTAAAGCTAGAAAGAATAAAGGTTCAAGAGGGTATTATCTATCTGGAATTGGCTATGGAGTAATCATTCTTTTGTTCGCTTTTGCAGCTGCATTTATGCTAGTACATTATTTAACTATTTCAAAATTATTGATTCCAATTTTTATGCTTTGTTTTATTGTAACTTGTTATATGATTTCTAAATCATGGAGTAAATATGATGATGCAAGATTGAGAGATATTGCATTAGTTGGATTATTAAGTGTAGTTATTGTGTTAATTACATTTAATCTAATAAAACTAGGATGGGGTAGAGAACGCTATCGGCATATGATTTCTATTGGATCTTTTGAAGGGTTTTCAAAATGGTTTATACCTCAAGGGATTGCTAAAAGTGATGAGTTTATGTCATTCCCTTCAGGCCATAGTGCTAATGCAGCGTTGGTCATTTGGTTTAGTTTATTACCAGAATATTTTGCTTCACTGAAAAGAAAAAAAATAGGTGTTTGGATTCTCATTCTTTTATGGATGATACTAGTACCAATGAGTCGTATTATGGTAGGAGCTCATTTTGCTTCAGATGTTACAGCTGGAGTCGCTATTTCAGTTACTGTTTTTATGTGTTTGAAAAAATTGATTTGGAAGGATAAGAAAAATAAACGCATCAATAATAATGATGTTCTTCCACATTCATTGAATCGGTGATAAGAAAGTCTTTTCCTTTGAGGGAATATATAATAATTAATGCATGGCTTGTCCATTAAGCTGTTTTGATAAATAAGTTAGCATTTGGGTTATTCTCATTTTATTTATTAAATTCAATAATTGGATTATAGGTTGCAGGATGTATTTCTAATTCCAAAATAATAGAGGGAAGCGCAATCTTCCCTCTATTAAATTAACTATTTAATTTTCGTAAATGTAAGGGGTTGAGTACTTAACATTGCAGGTACATGTAATTGAAGAGCCGGGAATTCACCATTTACATTCATATCATAAGCGAATAAAAGCCCCATCTTCATTTGGAACAAACTAATGGATGTTGAGAAGATGTCGTAATGATGGTGCTGTAGTTTAATTTCCGTATCCATGAATTGTACATGTAAGGAATCATCTTGTTTGTATATTTTCAGTGTTCCATAAGCAGGGTGCTCAAAAGTTCCAGCGTAGTGATCTAATGTATGAGAAGGGATAGTCCCATTTATTGCTTCAGGAAGTGATTCAGTTGCCTCTTTCATCATTTCTTTCATTTTTTCACTATCTTCTATAGCACGTTCATGCCAGTCGATATATTCTAGTCCGAGAAGTTCGTCGTAAATATGTTTTGTAATATAAGTAGGGAGTAAAGTTTGCCCGGAATTTATTAGTACGATAATACCGATATTTTCGTTTGGCATAAATGACGCAAGTGCAGAAAATCCATCAATATTACCACCGTGATGAATAAGTTTATAACCACGGTAAGCGCTAATAAACCAACCTAGTCCGTAGCTATTTAATGGTGATTCACTCGTTGATAACATTGGCTGATCCGGTATTGGAGTATGCGGTGTATACATTTCTTGGAGTAGTTCAGTAGAAATCAAATCATGATTTTCTGTTTTTCCTGCATTTAAATGCAGAAGTACCCAATTTGCCATATCTTCAATAGTAGAGTTTATACATCCAGCCGCTCCAACCGTATCGATATTTCGGAATGGAATTTCTTTTATTTCACCATCATCTTCAGCGTAAGGTAAAGCATAATCATCTGTATTTTGTGAGTCTGTAACAGAGAAGTTTGTATGCCTCATATTTAAAGGTTCTAAAATATGTTCTGTAACGTATTGCTCCCACGTTTGATTCGTAATGTTTTCCACAATATAACTAATTGTCGCATACATTAAGTTGTTATAAAGAAATGCTGTGCGGAACGGTGCATCAAGTGATAAATGTTTTATTTTTTCTACGATATCTTTTCGAGATAAGGAAGAGCTGTACCAAAGAGCATCGTGACGACTTACCCCAGTACGATGAGAAGCTAAATCTCGTCCTGTAACTTGCGAGTTAGCGAGCATATCGGAGAAAGAGAAGTTAGGTACGTAAGTTTGGACAGGAGTATCCCAATTAAACTTTTTTTGCTGTGCTAATAAGCTTAATGAAAGTGTACCGAATGCTTTCGTTGCGGAACCGATTGCGAATCGTGTCTGCGGAGTAACAGCCTCTTTTTTCTCTATGCTACGATAACCGAAACCTTCAGAAACAATGACCTCACCATCTTTTATAACAGCTATAGCAGCGCCAGGAACGTGTAAATCCTTCATCATCTTCTCAACCTTATGTTGTAACGTACTTAAAACAGGAGTTTTGATTTTAGACATGCCTCCAACCTCCAAATATAATTTTTATGTTCCGCACTATACTTTCTGTAATAGAAAAGTGAAAACCTTTTTTAATATTGAAAGTTAATAATTTTGTAAGAAATATTGAAAGAATTTTTATTAATTTGGATTATTAAATTCGCTGTTTTTCATGTTATGATAAATCTCATATAAGATTGAAAGAAGGTTTTCCTACATATGAAACATGCTGAATATGAATACTTAAATTTATGCCGTCATGTAATGGAGCACGGTACGAAGAAAGAAGATCGTACGGGAACTGGTACTGTATCTGTATTTGGATATCAAATGCGTTTCGATCTAAGTAAAGGATTTCCTTTATTAACGACAAAGAGAGTCCCATTTCGCCTTGTAGCAAGTGAACTGCTTTGGTTTATGAAAGGTGATACAAATATTCGTTATTTATTGCAACATAATAATAATATTTGGAATGAATGGGCTTTTAAGAGCTGGGCAGAAAGTGACGAGTATAATGGTCCCGATATGACAGATTTCGGTCTTCGCTCTCAACAAGATGAGGAATTTAAGAAGCAATACGATGAGCAAATGGAATTGTTTAAAAAGAACGTTCTAGAAGATGATGATTTTTCGAATAAATATGGTTATTTAGGAGACGTATACGGAAAGCAGTGGCGTGCTTGGAAAACGACAGCTGGTGAGACACTTGATCAATTAAAAGATGTAATTGAAATGATTAAGAAAACACCAGATTCACGCCGCCTAATTGTTTCTGCTTGGAATCCTGAAGATGTACCAAGTATGGCATTGCCACCTTGTCATACGCTATTCCAATTTTATGTAGCAGATGGAAAACTTTCTTGTCAGTTATATCAAAGAAGCGGTGATATTTTCCTTGGCATTCCATTTAACATTGCAAGCTATTCACTTCTAACACATTTAATTGCACATGAATGTGGTCTTGAGGTAGGAGAATTTGTTCATACAATTGGTGATGCGCATATTTATACAAATCATTTTGAACAAGTAGAAAAGCAGTTGGCACGTGAGCCACGTCCGTTCCCGAAACTTACATTAAATCCAGATGTGAAATCTGTGTTTGATTTTGAAATGGACGATTTAACAATAGAAGGATATGATCCACACCCAGCAATTAAAGCACCAGTTGCAGTATAATTGTAGAGGAGATGAAAAAATGATTATTTCATTTATGGTCGCAATGGACGAAAATAGAGTAATTGGTAAAGATAATAAATTACCGTGGCATTTGCCAAGTGAATTACAGTATGTGAAGAAAACAACGATGGGTCACCCGCTTATTATGGGAAGAAAGAACTATGAAGCGATTGGTAGACCGCTCCCAGGAAGACGTAATATTATCGTAACTCGTAATGAAGGGTATCATGTTGAAGGTTGTGAAGTTGCACATTCTGTGGAAGAAGTGTTTGAGCTATGCAAAGATGAAGAAGAAATCTTTATTTTTGGAGGAGCGCAAATTTATGATTTATTCTTACCGTATGTGGAGAAATTGTATATAACAAAGATTCATCATGCGTTTGATGGGGATACGTTCTTCCCGGAAATGGATATGACGAATTGGAAAGAAGTTTTTGTCGAGCAGGGTGTTACGGATGAAAAAAATCCGTATACGTACTATTACCATATATATGAGAAGCAACAATAGGAAAAAGGTTGATGTGAATATTCACATCAACCTTTTTATTTGTATTATTAGATGTATCTTTATAGATGTGATTCGGTAGTGCTATAATGAGAGCTAGCATATAAAAAATGCTAAAATCTTTAGAAGTATGCTATATAGAAAGAGGAGGAGAATCGGTTGAGAAAAATATGGGGGATTCTTTTTCTTTGCTTAACATTCATGTTAGTTGGATGCGGTAAAGAAGAAAAACCACAAGAAGCGTTTGATACATATGTAAAAGCATGGAATAAACAAAAATTTGCAGATATGTATGATCAATTATCAGAAAATGCAAAAAAAGATATTTCAAAGAAAGAGTTTACTGAGAAATATGAAAAGATTTATTCTGGTATCGAAGTGAAAGACTTAAAGGTAGAAATAGGGGAAGTAAAAGAAGATAAAAAAGATGAAGGCCCTGTTCCTTTTAAGGTAAGCATGGATACAGTTGGTGGTAAAATCACTTTTGGCCATGAAGCAAAAATGGTGAAAGAAAAAGATGGAGATAAAGAATCTTGGAAAATAGATTGGACTCCTGATTTCATTTTCCCTGGCATGACAAAAGATAGTAAAGTGCGTATGCAAACAACACAACCAAAACGTGGTGAAGTTTACGATCGTAATGGAAAAGGTCTTGCAACGAATGGGAAAGCTTCTGAAATTGGAATCATTCCAGAAAAATTAGATGCTACTGCTCCACAAACGAAAGAAACAGTAGCGAAGTTGTTAAATATGTCTGTAGAAGAGATTGATCAAAAACTAGCTGCTAAATGGGTAAAACCAGGGTATCTCGTACCAATTGGAATTTTGCCTGAGGGAGCAACGCAAAATACGTACATTGATTTACCAGGTGTTGCAACAAAACCTGTAAATGTTCGTACATATCCGTTAGGGGAAGCGGCAGCTCATCTAACTGGTTATATCGGAAAGGTAAATGCTGAAGATTTAAAAATGCTACAAAAGAAAGGTTATCAAGCTGATGATCCAGTTGGTAAGGCTGGATTAGAGCAAGTATTGGAAGAAAAGCTGCGCGGTAAAAAAGGTGGCCGTGTCTTTGTAGAAGATGCACAAGGAAAAGAAATTAAAAATTTAGCAAAAACAGATGCTGTTGATGGAGAAAATGTAACTTTAACTATCGATAGTACAGTTCAAGAAAAAACTTATAATGAAATGAAGGGAGAAGCTGGTTCAAGTGCGGCAATTAATCCGAAAAGTGGAGAAACGATTGCACTTGTAAGTAGTCCAGCATATGATCCTAACTTAATTGTGCGAGGGACATCGAAAGCACAACGTGAAGCTTGGAATAATGACCCGAAAAAACCAATGACGAATCGATTTACACAATTATCGGTTCCGGGTTCTGTATTTAAGCCGATTACAGGTGCAATTGGACTTGAAACAAAAACAATCGATCCAAAAGAAGAATTGAAAATTGAAGGACTGAAATGGACGAAAGATTCTTCTTGGGGTAATTATTACGTAACACGTGTAAAAGATGCAAATCCGATTGATTTTGATAAGGCAATGAAATACTCGGATAATATTTATTTCGCACAAGAAGCTTTGAAAATTGGAAAAGATAAATTTATGGCTGAGGCAAAAAAATTCGGATTTGATGAGAAATTACCAATTGAATACGGATTCCCAGCTTCTAAAATCGCAAATGATGGCATAAAAAATGATATCCAAATGGCAGATACAGGATATGGACAAGGACAAGTCTTAATGACTCCTCTTCATTTAGCTTTAACGTATGCACCGATTGTAAATGATGGAACGATTCCGTCGCCATATCTTATTAAAACAGATAAACAACCAAAGGCCTGGAAAGAAAATGTGATTTCTAAAGGAACTCAAGATATATTGAAAACGGCTTTAACGAAAGTAATTAATGATCCAGATGGTACGGGGAAAATTGCAAAAATTGATGGTATGACCCTTGCTGGTAAAACAGGTACAGCAGAATTAAAAGTATCAAAAGAGGCAGAAGGAAAAGAACTAGGTTGGTTCGCTGCGTTTGATTTAAATTCACCGGATATGGTCATTACAATGATGATTGAAGATGTAAAAGGTAGAGGTGGAAGTAATATTCCGGCTGAAAAAGTGAAACATGTTTTTCAAAAGTAGTAATTGATAAAGACTATCTCCATGAAATATGGAGGTAGTTTTTTTATTGGTTAAAATCCTAATGCTTATATACAAAAAAATAAACAATATAATTCTTATTAACTTACGAAAAAAAAGTAGCTATTTTTATTGACATTACGTATGGCTTTTTGTATTATACTTACATAAGATAAGTTATTTACTTTCGAATTATAAATCTTGAATTGAAGATAAAATGTAAAAAGGGAGAGAATACAATGACAAAAGTACTATTTATTACAGCAAATCCAAATTCAGCAGAAGGTTCTTTCGGAGTAGCAGTAGGCGAAGCTTTCATCGAAGCTTATAAAAATGAGCATCCACAAGACGAAGTAGTAACAATTGATTTATTCAATACTACTGTACCAGCAATTGATGCAGATGTATTTGCTGCTTGGGGTAAATTTGCAGCAGGTGAAGGTTTTGAAACTTTAACGGAAGTTCAACAACAAAAAGTCGCAGCAATGAACACAAACCTAGAAACATTTATGCATGCCGATCGTTATGTATTCGTAACTCCAATGTGGAACTTTAGCTATCCACCAGTAGTAAAGGCATACTTAGATAACGTAGCAATCGCAGGTAAAACATTCAAATATACTGAAAATGGTCCAGTTGGCTTATTAGAAGGCAAAAAAGCACTTCACATTCAAGCTACAGGTGGCGTTTATTCTGAAGGAGCATACGCAGCTGTGGACTTCGGTCGCAATCACTTGAAAACAGTATTAGGATTCATCGGTGTAAATGATACTGAATATATTGCAGTTGAGGGAATGAATGCAAACCCTGAAAAAGCACAAGAAATTAAAGAAGCAGCAATTGCTAATGCACGTGAATTAGCAAAACGTTTCTAATATAGAATACTTTAAAAATGTCCAAACACTTGTTGTTTGGACATTTTTTCTTCTTTTTCCTTCGTTTGTCTAGTATAATGAAGGTCGGAATGATAATAGGTGGGGGTTCTGTATGATTCAAACGTTTTTTAAAATCTTTTATTTAATTTTAATCGTAATTGCGATTACACCAAGGCTGTGGCGTATTAAAAGAAAAGTAAATACGATGTCACCGCAAGAAAAAGATAGTGTTGTGTATAAAACAACAAACTGGTTTGGTAAGAAGATGGTGCGTGTAGCCGGGTCGACTGTAGAAGTAAAGGGACTTGAAAATGTTCCGAAAGACAAGCCAGTACTAGTTGTAAGTAATCATCAAAGTAATATGGATATTCCTGTTTTACTTGGTTACTTAAATAAGCCAATTGGATTCGTTTCAAAAGCAGAAATTAAAAAGTTTCCGGTTGTACCAACTTGGATGGAACTAATGAATTGTGTGTTTATGGAACGTAACGATCGTCGTCAATCTCTTAAAGCAATTAAGGATGGAATCGAGCTATTAAAGAACGGGCATTCTATCGTAATTTTTCCAGAAGGAACAAGAAGTAAGGGCGGCGAAATAGGAGAGTTTAAAGCTGGTAGTTTTCACCTTGCAGTAAAATCTGGCGTAGCTATTTTACCAGTAACGTTAGACGGTACATATAAAATGTTTGAGGCAAATGGAAACCGTATGAAGCCAGCACATGCAACGGTAACAATTTCTAAGCCAATTACACCAGAAGAATATGCAAGTATGGATATTAAAGAATTAACAAAACATACACAAGACGTTATTGCATCTCAATTACATAAGTGATAAAAAAGTTTCAGCTTAATTTAAGCTGAAACTTTTTTTATGCTGCTGGTAATACATAAAATAGTACGCAGAAAAACATCATTGCACTACCACCTAATACGAAAAGATGCCAAATGGCATGATTGAAAGGTAGCTTTTCCCAAAGGAAGAATATAGCACCGACAGAATATAAAATTCCACCTGCTAATAGTAGTGAAAAACCATGACCAGTTAAATTTTCATATAGCGGTTTAATAGCAACGATAATGAGCCATCCCATTATGATATAGCATAATGTTGACATTTTGATAAAACGACGTACAAAGAAAACTTTGAAGATAATTCCGCCGATTGCAAGTGTCCAAATAATTGCAAGTAACGTCCAGCCAAGTGGTCCGCGTAGTGTAATAAGTAGAAAAGGAGTATATGTGCCTGCGATTAATAAATAAATGGCTGAGTGATCTAAAATGGTAAATAACTTTTCTACTTTTGGATGATGAATACTATGTAACAAAGTAGAAAACAAGTACAGTAAGAACATGCTTACACCGTAAACAGTAAATGCAAAGACAGCAGATGCTGTACCGTGTTTAGAGGCATGGATAATTAATATGATTAAGGCAGGGATGCTTAAAATGGCACCGATACCATGAGTAATTGCATTTGCGACTTCTTCTTTCATAAATTGCGTCATACGTGTCATTTTTTCTGTCATTTTGAAAATCCTTCCTATTATTATGAAATAATATGCTGTTTTACTTACCATATCATACACAAGTGAAATAGAAAATGAAATTTGTATAATTGATTATATTTTTGAATTTTTTTGACAAAAGACGATGGATTCATTGACGTTTTCAAACTTTTTTGACAAAATAAAATTAAGTAATAGTAGGACAAGAAATCTACTTTAAAAGGAGATGGGGAAATGTTTTCAAATATTGGCTTTCCAGGGTTAATTTTAATCTTAGTAGCTGTACTAATTTTATTTGGGCCTAAAAAATTGCCGGAAATCGGAAAGGCTTTAGGGGAAACGTTAAAAGAATTTAAGAAATCAACGAAAGAATTGACTGATGAGGCATTTCAAGAGAAGGAAAAGAAGTAATTAAAATGTGATGAGTTTTCCTCGGAATGGATAAATAAAGTGTGGTGAACGAGATGGAAGATCGGGAAATGAGCGTAGTAGAACATATTGTTGAGCTTCGTAAACGAGTAATATATACAGTCTTATCATTTGTATTGTTTTTAATTATTGGATTTACTTTTACGAAGGATATATATTTTTGGCTCGTAAAAGATTTGCCGATGAAGTTAACAGTTCTCGGTCCGAGTGATGTATTGTGGATTTTTTTCTCGATTGCTACAGTATTTGCTATCGTTTGTACGATTCCTTTTGCTGCGATACAAATTTGGTTATTCGTAAAACCTGGTTTACATCCGAATGAACAAAAAATGACAGTAATGTATATACCGGTACTATCTATATTATTTATTGCGGGTTTATGTTTCGGATATTTCATTGTAATGCCGTTTCTGTTTCATTTTTTAACGAAAATTGGTAATGAAATGTTTAATACGATGTTTACGACGGAAAAATATTTTCAGTTCGTATTAAATTTAACAGTTCCGTTTGCTGTTATATTTGAATTACCTGTAGTTGTTATGTTTTTAACGAGCATTGGCATACTTACGGCAGAATTTCTAATAAAAATAAGAAGGTATGCTTACGTAACATTGATTATCATTGCATCGTGTATATCACCGCCTGATTTTTTATCTCATAGTTTAGTTGCGGTACCGCTTATTTGTATTTATGAAATTAGTATCGCCTTATCAAAGATTGTTAGTAAGCGAAAAAAGAAAAGGGAAGAAATACAGTCGAAAAGTGCCTCGTTATAAAGGCACTTTTTTATTTATTTCACTTGGTGTTGGTTAATAATCAGTGGGGGGTGGATACCCCCATTAATTAAAGTTTCACTTTATTTGTTATACTCTAGCTAAAATCGTATACAATATATAGAAGAAAAAAATTATAGAATCTCCAAAATTTAGACAAACTTTTCACTTTTATAAGTTTATACTGGATTTATCTAGCTATTTACGGGTAATAAGACTCCCGTCTCAAGGGATATATAGGACAGGGTCTGGATTAGGCGGAGATGAATGGAGCCTAAAGCTTCTAACCGTAGGGACTACGGGGTTCGCCTAAGGATACTTTAGTATTCGTAGGAAACCTTCACTTTAAACAACGTGTCGAAGCGTGAAGTGGAGGAAGTTCAAAAATCCAACGAAAAAGAGGATTGATATTGTGATTACGAAAAGTTTTTATTTCACTCATTCAACAGGGGATTGTATTAAAATATTTGAAATTCCTGTCCTACAAGCACAACATCCATTAGCGTTTCTAATTCAGTCTCGTCTTCAATTGTTTATTGCGAAAATTCAAAAACATAAAAACCCAAGATTCTCGTACTCTTTCCGTGAATATTTACAAAGTTGTTTGAAGTGGAGTGATTATTCAAATGTATATAAAACAAATACTCTTGAAAAGAATGCATAATATACAGTAAGGACAGAGTGGGTAAGCTCTGTCTTTTTCATTTTAGATATAAAAATATAATTAATTTGGTGAAATTTGTTCGAAATTGTTGAAAGCAATGGGAATGCTAGTATAATAACAAGGAGAGCGTATTGGAAAGGGAAGAATATAATATGCAAAAAATTAAAATTGTAACAGATTCAACTGCAGATTTATCTCAAGAAGTGATTGCGAAGTATGATATTCATGTTTTACCATTATCTATTTCTGTAAATGGACAAACATACTTAGATCGCGTTGATTTACAACCAGATGAATTTATTGAAGAAATGGCGAAATCAAAAGAATTACCAAAAACATCACAACCAGCTATGGGTACATTTATAGAAATGTATGAAAAGTTAGGGGAAGATGGAAGTGAAGTACTTTCCATCCATATGACAGGTGGAATGAGTGGTACTGTTGCAACAGCAAATAGTGCTGCATCAATGACAGATACGAAAGTAACGGTTGTTGACTCTCAATTCATTAGCCACGCTTTAGCATATCAAGTAATTGAAGCTGCGAAAATGGCAAAAGAAGAACGCTCACTAGAAGATATTTTAAAACGAATTGATGAAGTTAGGAAAAATACACGTTTATATGTAGTCGTAGATACATTAGAAAATTTAGTGAAAGGTGGACGTATCGGTAAAGGGAAAGCGTTTATCGGTTCTTTACTGAACATCAAACCGATTGCAAACCTCGATGGTGGAGCATACAATCCAGTGACAAAAGTTCGTAGTCAAGGGCAAGTTGTTAAAACTTTAGCTAAATTATTTGAGCAAGATACAGCAGGAAAAGTTATTAAGGCTGTTGCTGTTCCACATGCAAAAGCAATTCCTTTAGCAGAAAGTGTAAAAGCTGCTGTTGAAAAAGTGAGTGGATTCACTGAATCGGAAATTTTCTTTACAACACCAATTATCAGTACTCATACAGGGCCAGGCGCAATTGGTTTTATGTATTTAGCAGAATAAAAAAAACTACTTGAAATATATTTTCAAGTAGTTTTTTTATGTGTAAATGAAATAAGAAATGAGAAGGGCAATACAGGCGCTTCCGCTAATGATATAGCGAGTCTGTAAGTAATCTTTCATGGAAAACACCCTTTTCGATTTTCTATAGTATATGATAAATTATTCGAAAAAGTAGCTCTGTTATACATGAGAGGTTTCAATAATTTTTTCTGGCTCTTTCTCTAGTGTAGTAGGGCTATAAGTGAAAGTCTGACCTAAAAAAAGAACATGTAGTTGTTCCCACGGTAGCATTCGTAAATTCCAGTTATTACGAAGCCGTGTTACAGCTTCTCTTGGCGTTTCATCTGCTAACGCAAAAGTTCCGTAATGCATTGGAATAAAATGCGTAGCGTTTATATCTAAATAGGCTTGCACGGCTTCTTCTGGTGAAACATGGGATACTTTCATAAACCATTCTGGTTCATAGGCACCAATTGGCATGAGTGCAATATCAATTGAAAAACGTTTGCCAATTTCTTTAAATCCTTTGAAATAACCACTATCACCGCAAAAATAAATGGTTTCTGAAGTAGTCTTATTATCGATAATCCATCCTCCCCAGTGAGAGGTATTCATATCAAATAATGATCTTCTCGTCCAGTGCTGGGCAGGTACGAAGTGAAAAGCAACTTCATCAATTGTTGTACTGTCCCACCAGCTGTATTCTTCTACATTGATGAATTTTTTACGAGTAAATAATTTTTTAAATCCACTTGGCACGAGGTATAAAACATCATCATTCAGTTGACGAAGAGATGAAAAGTCTAAATGGTCATAATGGCCGTGTGAAATAAGCACAATATCAATTTTAGGTAGTTCATCTATAGCGAGACCTGGCTGTGTAAGTCTTGGAACTAGCTTTAATTTATTTGCCCATACTGGATCTGTTAAAATGTTTAAGCCGTTCGTTTGAATGAGAAAAGTGGAGTGACCGATCCATGTAACAGTCGTTTTTTCAAAGTTATTTTTCAGAAATTTACTTTGTTTAACAGGTGAGTGTTCTACTAGAAAAGAAAAATCTTTTTTGTTTTGTTTTCTCTCTTTACGCCAGCGTAAGAAGGAGCGAATTGACTTTTTTGTACTCACATTATCCATATTTTCATAGCGCTTTGCCATGAACATCACCTCATTTAAAATCGTTGTAGTTGTATTGTACCGAAATGTTGTAAAGGAAAACAGTGTGTAAAATGGATTAATGTTTAAGGAATTGTAAAAAAAATAGATAATTACCTTTACAAAATTTAACCCTATTAGTGAAGGCTAATAATCAGCGGAGGATGAACCCAAAAAAACTGATCAAAATTTCACTTTATACTGGATTCTTGTTTGTAAATAAAGTATAGAAAAATAATAGTAGTTAACGATAGAACTTTTGTCTAGTAATTCGCTTAATAATAAGAAGTAACATACGTAAAATCGTACGATTTCGTGAACAAATGAAGTAAACAATTTTCTCATAGTGTTTACTTGGGGTATGATATACGTAACCTACATAAATTATGGTAAGAGAAAAGAGGTTTAATCAATGAAGCGTTATCAAAAGTTAATTGGTCTTATGGTTGTTTTTTGTCTTTTTGTACTAGCTGGATGTAGTAATTCAGGCTCGAAACTCCGTAAACCATTAAACTGGGATTTAGAAACTTTCCAATTTACAAATCAAGAAGGAAAGCAGTTTGGTACAAAAGATTTAAAAGGAAAAGTATGGGTTGCAGATTTCATGTTTACAAACTGTCAAACAGTTTGTCCGCCAATGACTGCTAATATGGCGAAATTACAGAAGATGGCGAAGGAAGAGAAATTAGACGTTCAGTTTGTATCGTTTAGTGTAGACCCTGACCTTGATAAACCAGAAAATTTGAAAGCTTTCATTCAAAAGTTTACAGAAGATACAAGTAACTGGAACCTGTTAACAGGTTATTCACTGGAGGATATTACAAAGTTTGCAAAAGATAACTTCCAATCGCTTGTAGATAAACCAGAGAATGGGCAAGTAATGCATGGTACATCATTTTATTTAATTGATCAAAATGGAAAAGTAATGAAGAAATATAGTGGTATTAGTAATACGCCATACGAAGATATTATACGTGATATGAAGCGATTAGTGGATTAAAAAGAAGGGTGCTTAGCACCCTTCTTTTTTTCTTTTAGTCTATGGATAAAATGTCATGCTGTTGTGGCAGTTTCGGTGCGCGAATTTCTAACACACCGTTTTGATAAGAAGCTTTCGCTGCTTTTTTATTAATTAAATATGGTAACTTAATAATTCTTGACGCTTCTGAAATGGAACGTTCTCGGCGATAATAGTTATGAGATGTTTGTTCTTCTTCTGGCTCTTCAAGTATATCTTCTTTTACAGAGACTTTTAAGTACTCGCTTTGTATTTCAATTTGAATTTGTTCTTTTTGTATACCTGGTAGTTCGGCTGTAACGACGAGTTCGTCACCAACTTCGTATAAATCTACTGGGAATGTTAATAAACGGTTTCCTTTTTGGAAAAAATGATTTAAATCAGCAATTACGCCACGAAGAGGTGTTTGTTCGAAAAAATCATCAATTTGCTTTAAATAATTACGAACCGGTGGGCGAGAAGAATCTTTTTTTTCTTCACTCATGGTATTCCCTCCTAGAAATCAATTTGCAATATCATATGACAAAAGCGGAGAAAGGTGAGTGCCTAGTTTTCATGTTTTCATAAAAAAATGTTAAAAATGTGAAATGGAGTGATTTTTTTATAGTTTTTGGTCGCCATATTCAGTTGATTATGCTAGTATAAATAGGGTTGATATAGTAGTATTGAGACAGAATGAAAACTGAAAGAGGGTAAGAAGTATGTGTGGTTTTGTAGGATGTTTATGTGAAAACCCTAGAGAGTTTTCAGAAACAGAAAAACATCAATTTGAAAATATGAACACGATGATTTTCCACCGCGGTCCAGATGACGAAGGATATTTTCGTGATGAACATGTACAATTTGGCTTCCGCCGTTTAAGTATCATTGACTTAGAGGCAGGACATCAGCCGCTAACTTATGAAAATGATCGATATGTAATTATTTTTAATGGTGAAATTTACAATTATGTAGAACTACGTGAAATGTTACTTGAAAAAGGTGCAACTTTTGCTACACAATCTGATACAGAAGTTATTATTGCATTGTATGCACATATGAAAGAAAAATGTGTAGACTACCTTCGTGGTATGTTCGCATTTATGATTTGGGATCGTGAAGAAAAGAAACTTTTCGGTGCACGTGACCACTTCGGTATTAAGCCTTTATACATCGCACAACAAGGTGATACTACATTCTTCGCATCTGAGAAGAAAAGTATTATGCATGTAATGGAAGACAAAGGGGTAAACCCAAAGTCATTACAACACTACTTTACGTACCAATATGGTCCAGAGCCAGAAACATTAACAATTGATGTTAACAAAATTGAGCCTGGTCATTACTTCGTAAAAGAAATCGGTAAAGAGATGGAAATCCATCGCTACTGGAATCCTTATTTCAACGCTTCAAGCGCAACGAAAGAGGAGCATATCCAAGCAATTCGTGATGTATTATACGATTCTGTAAAAGTACATATGCGTAGTGATGTACCAGTAGGTTCTTTCTTATCTGGTGGTATCGATTCATCTATTATTGCTTCTATCGCAAGAGAAATGAATCCAAATCTATTAACATTCTCTATTGGTTTCGAACAACGTGGTTTCAGTGAAGTTGATGTTGCGAAAGAAACTGCTGAGAAATTAGGAGTTAAAAACCATAACGTATTCATTACAGCGCAAGAATTTATGGATGAGTTCCCAAAAATTATTTGGCATATGGATGATCCTTTAGCGGATCCAGCAGCTGTACCATTGTATTTCGTTGCGAAAGAAGCGCGTAAACATGTAACGGTTGTTCTTTCAGGTGAAGGTGCAGACGAGCTATTTGGTGGATATAACATTTATCGTGAGCCAAACTCTTTAAAAATGTTCTCTTACATTCCTAGCCCAGGAAAGAGTGTTCTAAAGGCATTAAGTGGTGCTCTTAAAGAAGGGTTTAAAGGAAAAAGCTTCTTAGAGCGTGGATGTACGCCAATCGAAGAGCGTTACTATGGAAATGCGAAAATCTTCCGTGAAGAAGAGAAAGCTGAATTAATGAAGTATTACGATGAAAGTGTTAACTATATGGATATCACGAAACCATTGTATAACGAAATTAAAGATTATGATGATGTAAGTAAAATGCAGTACATTGATATGTTCACATGGTTACGCGGCGATATTTTATTAAAAGCTGATAAAATGACGATGGCAAATTCATTAGAACTTCGTGTACCGTTCTTAGATAAAGAAGTATTTGACGTTGCATCTAAAATTCCGACAGAATTTAAAATTGCAAACGGAACAACGAAAGCTATATTACGTGAAGCTGCTCGTGGAATTGTTCCGGATCACGTGTTAGATCGTAAAAAGCTTGGATTCCCAGTACCAATTCGTCATTGGTTAAAAGATGAAATGCACGATTGGGCTGTAAATATTATTAAAGAAAGCAAAACTGAGCATTTAATCGAAAAACAGTATGTATTAAACTTACTGGAAGCACATTGTGCAGATAAAGGCGATTATAGCCGTAAAATTTGGACTGTACTTGCGTTTATGGTATGGCATCAAATTTATGTTGAGCATAAATACGATACGAATAAGTTCCACGAAGAAACAAAGCGTGCGTATAGCTTAGTTTAATAAAAAACCTTAAGGTCGCATTCGATCTTAAGGTTTTTTTCATAAATTGCATTTATTATTGATACAATAATAGTAAAAGGATGGACAACATATGATTACGTTTGAGAAAGTAAATATAGAAAATGAAAGCGCTGTAAAAGAAATGTTTCATTCACACAGCTTAGATGAGAAAAAGGTTCAGTATTGTGTAAAAGTTGATGATACATATATTGGTGTAATAGATTATAGCATTCAAGAAGAGAGTGCTATTTTGTCACAGTTAATTATTCATTTTGATTATCAAGGTTATGGATACGGGACAAATACGTATTTTACATTTGAAGAAATGATGAAACAGAGAAATGTGAAAGAAATAAAAGTATTGCAAGAGATATTTACGGAACAAGCTAAATCTTTCATAGAGGGATCTGGTTTTATTGAGGAAAATGGAATATATGTAAAGAAAATATAGTGAATATTGATTACTTGATGAAATGAATATGGGGTAGGTGAATGTATGACAATGACTGCTGGTCTTGCATTAGTTGGAAGTTGCTTTATTGTAGCGGAGTTATGCCAGATTTTCATTCGAAAAAGAATGTATAAGAAGAGCAGGCCATATGAATTACAATATATACCTGTGTTTGTAATTTTGTTTTGCATGTTATTTGTATTACAAAACGCATCTCATTTCCCGCCTCTTTTGAACATCTTTTTGAAGTTTGGTTTGCTATATAGCGGCTTTGGAATATTTCTTTTATTTCTTTTATTTTGCGTACGCTACATCCACTATCAATCATACATATTCATTTTAAATTGGTTAAAAAAAAGTGATAGAACCCCCCTTACATAAGGGGTTTTTTTATTTGTACTTGTAACGGAACTTGTACAATTAACCTAAAATAGGACGAGTAGAAATGAAAGCTTATTACAATAAAGAAAGGAACGAAAAAGATATATGAAACTTGTTATAGACGCAGGGCATGGTGGATATGATTCTGGTGCTGTTGGTAATGGGTTAGTGGAAAAAGAGTTAACACTTCAAATTGCTAGACGTGTACGAGATATTTTATCTGCAAATTATCCAATCAATATTAAAATGACACGTGATAGTGATGTGTTTATCTCTTTATCAGAACGTGCTAATATTGCTAATTCATTTGGTGCAGATTATTTTATCTCATTTCACATTAATAGTGGCGGTGGCACTGGATTTGAAAGTTATATTTACAACGCGCTATCTAATAGTAGTTCCGCATATGAAAAGCAACAAAAAATGCATGCAGCAGTCAATCCTGTATTAACAAAATACGGCCTTCGTGATCGAGGAGAAAAAAAAGCAAATTATGCGGTACTAAGAGAGACTGCAATGGATGCAATTTTAACTGAGACTGCTTTTATTGATACAACGTTTGATGCTAATTTATTGAAAAACCCACAATTTATTGAAGATTTAAGTCAAGCATATGCAAACGGAATAGCAGCTATTTTTGGAGTAGCTCCAAATCCGAATCCTCCAAATCCACAACCTCCAAATCCTCAACCAACACCACAAACGAAGGGGATTGCTTATATCCTTGGGAAAAATGTGAATTTAAGAAGTGGTCCATCAACGTCTTCTTCAGTTATTCGTCAACTAAACTCCCCAGAATCGTATGTCGTATATCAGGAAAGTAACGGATGGTTAGACTTAGGAAATGGACAATGGGTGTATAATGACCCTTCGTACATTAATTTTGTAAAGACGAGCAATAGTGATGGAAGCGCAATTGGTGTCGCATATATATAAGGAACGAATGTGAATTTAAGAAGTGGTCCATCAACATCTTCTTCAGTTATTCGTAAATTAAATAATCCGGAATCTTATTTAGTATATATTAATCAAAACGGTTGGTTGAACCTTGGTGGAAATCAGTGGGTGTATAATGATCCATCATATATTAAATATAATCAATATTGAAAAGTATAATTGAACATGTCTCCATCTTATTGCTGAAATGATAAGATGGAGACATGTTTTTGTATTACTTATGTTATTTGTTGACTGGAATAATAATTACTTTCTTATGGTCATTGATTTTTCAAATGTTTTGAATGAAAAAATGAGGGTTAAAGACGGATATATATGTATTTCGAATGGGGACGAGTGTCTAAATTATATGTATTTAAAAAGTTTTCTGATATATGTATTGACAATATGTAAGATATACATTATTCTTTTGAATGTTATTGATAATCACTTTCAACTAGGAGGACATATGACACGCACTAAAAATATGCTTATACTTTGCATTATGTTACTAATGATCATAATCGCAGGGTGTGGTAAAGAAGAGACGAAAGAAAACGATGCATCAGTAAAGGAAAAAGATTCATATAGTATCAAGCATGCAATGGGTGAAACGACAGTAAATGGTACACCGAAAAAAGTTGTCGTTTTAACAAATGAGGGTGCGGAGGCTCTTTTAGCTGTCGGAGTAACGCCAGTTGGAACTACAAAACCACGTGCTGGTGATGAATGGTATCCTCATTTAGCGAAAGAGTTAAAAGATACGAAAGTTGTAGGAACTGAGCGTGATATTAATTTAGAGGCAGTTATGAAGCTTAAACCGGATTTAATAATCGGGAATAAAATGCGTCATGAAAAAATATATGAGCAGTTAAAAGAAATCGCACCAACTGTTTATGCTGAAACGTTGCGCGGGGATTGGAAAGAAAACTTTACGCTCTATACAAAAGCTGTAAATAAAGAAAAAGAAGGGCAAAAGGCTCTTGAAGATTATAAAAAACGTATTGAGGGAATGCAAGAGAAGTTAGGAGATAAATTGAATTCTAAAGTCTCTATCATTCGCTTCGTACCAGGTGATGTTCGGATTTATCAGAAAAACTCATTCTCAGGTGCTGTTTTAAATGATATTGGATTTAAGCGACCAACACTACAAGATAAAGATGAATTTGCGATAAAAGGAATTACAAAAGAGCAAATTCCGAATATGGATGGGGATTACTTATTTTACTTCACATCTGATAAAGATGCAGATAAGAATAACGAAGGAACCACGTTAGCAAAAGAATGGACAGAAGACCCACTCTTTAAGCAGCTACAGGCTTCTAAAGACAATAAAGTATTCCAAGTGGATGAAGTAATTTGGAATACAGCAGGCGGTATTAAAGCTGCAAACTTAATGCTAGATGATATTGAAAAATATTTTTTGAAATAAATGAATGGTTGAGTGCATCACTTTAAATAGGTGATGTACTTTTTTGTTTAGTTAAATACAGAAAATTCCTTCTTTTAAGTGTGGATAAGTTGTACAATAAAACCAATCATGGAATAAAGGAGTGGGAAGGAATGAAAGCTACTCATAAAGATTGGATTTTGTTTAACGGAAGAATTGTAAATACGAAAGAAGAACAGCCGATGGTTGCGTTAGAAGAGCGAGGACTCCAATTTGGTGACGGCATATATGAAGTATTTAGGCTATACGATGGGAAGCCTCATTTATTAGACTTACATTTGGAACGCTTTTTTAAATCTATGAGGGAAATAAATATTGTTCCGCCGTTTACAAAGGAAGAGTTAGTTGAAGAACTTCATCAAATGATTGAAAGAAATCAATTTCAAGAGGATGGGAATGTGTATCTTCAAATATCACGTGGAGCTCAAGCTCGAAATCATGTGTATGAAAAAGATTTACAGCCAACATATTTTGCGAATATTGTTTCGTTTCCAAGACCTACCGCTACTATGGAACAAGGAATAAAGGTTACTGTAGAAGAGGATATACGCTGGAAGTTCTGTCATATAAAATCTTTAAACCTTCTACCTAATATCATGATTAAAAATAAAATAAACGAGCAAGGGTATCAAGAAGCGATATTAGTACGAGATGGAGTTGTAACAGAAGGGTGTCATTCGAATTTCTTTATGGTGAAAAATAATAAATTAATTACACATCCGGCCGATAATTTCATTCTACACGGCATTACTCGCCACTACGTTATTACATTAGCGAAAGCTTTACATATTGAAGTAGAAGAGCGTGAATTCTCATTGCAAGAAGTATATGAGGCTGACGAATGTTTCTTTACAGCGACACCACTTGAAATATTCCCTGTTGTTCAAATTGGTGATGAGAAGTTTGGAAGCGGCGAAAGAGGACCAATTACGAAAAAACTACAAGCTGTATATGAAGAAAGTATTAGTTTGTTTAAAGTGACAAATTAGTAATGAGGAAAAAAGCTGGTATTCCCCCAGCTTTTTTTCATGATATAATTCAACCATAGGACAAGTTTTGAAAACGCTGTAAAAAGGGGATTTAATGTATGAATTATGAAGATTTTAAAGAAGTAATTCACGGTAGACGAAGTGTTAGAAAGTTTACAGAACAAGAAGTATCCACTAGTGATATAAAAGAAATTATTGATTGTGCTCGTTATGCACCGAGTGATACGAACTCACAAACGTGGGAGTTCTTGGTCATTATGAACCGAGAGAAAATTAAAGAAATTGAACAAATGACATGGGATGCATTACATAAACTTGCGGCAAAAGCAGCAGAAAATGGAGAAGAGAAAGCAGGGAAATTACTTACACGTTCTTTCGGTCCATATGCGACAGCTTTCTCTGAGGCGCCAGTATTAATCGTATGTTTAGCAACACCATATGAATCAAAGTTTCGTGAAAAGATATTTGATCCAATTGCCTTCGTTCCTGATTCAGTATGGGAAGAGGAAGGAATTAAGAGTAGCTGTTTAGCAGCACAAAACTTAATGCTGGCTGCACATGCGAGAGGACTGGGTACTTGTCCAATGACAGGACCTGTATTATTAGCTCAAGATGAACTGCGACAATATTTACAAATTGAGCCTCAAAAACAAATTAATATGGTAATTTCACTCGGGTTTCCGAAAGATAAGCCGAAGAAACTTTCGCGAAAAGAAGTTGATGAGATTACAACATTTATTTTCTAAATGTTATGTAGAAAAGACATTGAAATGACAATGTCTTTTTATTTTGAATGGATATTTCTTTAGTGAATTGGGCTAAAATGATGAATAGAGTGGAATTACTATTTATTTCTTTTAAAAAATTAATGTTCTTAAAATGAAAGTATGGTACAGTAATCGTGAGCAAGCTAATATTTGTTCATGAAAGTGTTAAAAACTAGTTTTAAAATTAAGAAGTTATTTTTGTATAATAAATTATAATGAAATAACAGGGGGGATGAATTTTGAAGAAATTCATAATCACTGGATTGTCTGTATTGTTATTAGTAGGCTGTGGTGCTCCAGAGGAAAAAGAAGATGCACAGTCAAACCAGGAAGAACAAGTTGTAAATGCAAGTGATGAGAATATGGTCGTATTTCCTGAAGGAGCAGTACCAATCGGAGAAGGGAAAGTAAAAGTAACTACGCCAGATGGTACCTCTGAAAATGGCAATATACCAACTGTATTCATAAAAAAGGATACTTTAATTCAGCAAGTCGAATTAGAACTTTCCAATTTTCAAAATGATAAAGAAACATTTGTATTTGTAGATCAAATATTTGCAGATAAACATCAAGTAACTAGTACAACACAGACAACAGTACAATTAAAAGAAAAGACGCTTGAGACAGGTAGTCATACGATTACCGCAGCTCAGTTTGAAAACAATGACCCAAAAGGAAAAGTCATTAGCTTTAATCAAGCGACGTTTGAAACGAAGCCTGCGTCTTAATATGGAAAAAAGTACATTACTCAAAAGTAGTGTACTTTTTAGTTTGGATTGAATTATGTCATTGAAAATAATTTGTTTCACTTTTTAGTATGAATAGGAAGAACTTATTCTTTACTATCATGTAAGAGAAAGGGATTGAAAGTTTGAAACGAGTTATTCGTATTTTCTTATTTATTATAATGTTTTCGGTCATTTGGTTTACTTTACAAGAGGCGGTTGAAGTTACGCTCAATTATCAAATTCATGACTTGTTAATTGGAGCTGTATGTTTTGTCATTGGGTACCGGTTTTATCCCGCTTTAACGGGCAGTAAGAACCCCACCTAAAAATTCGGCACATGCGAGGAAGTTAGGTGGGAGATCAACTGCCCGTAAAAGCCCGATTGGTGTGGGCTAATAATCAGAGGGGATGGACAAAACCCCCTCTGATTAAAGTTTCACTTTATGATAAACTCGGATTAAGGTAAGTATTGAGAGGGAAATGTAGGTATTTCATTTGTAATGTCGAATAGTACATACGATGTCGTAATAACAAATTTTCTATTGTTTACTGTGAAACAGAAGAAGGAGAGATTGTAGTTATGAAAAGAGCGCTTATAAATATTGATTATACATATGACTTTGTAGCTGAAAAAGGTGCTTTAACTTGTGGGAAACCAGGTCAAGAAATTGAGAAGGAACTTGTAAATGTAACGAAACAATTTATTGAAAATGGTGATTACGTAGTATTTGCGATCGATAAACATGAAGACAATGATGTATATCATCCTGAAGCGAAGTTATTCCCACTTCATAATATAGCAGGTACAAATGGAAGAGACTTGTTTGGTGGATTACAAGATGTATACGAAAAATATAAAAATGCTGAGAATGTATATTACATGGACAAAACGCGATACAGTGCATTTGCTGGAACAGATTTAGAGATGAAGTTAAGAGAACGAGGAATAGAAGAAGTGCATCTTGTAGGTGTATGTACCGACATCTGTGTTCTTCATACGGCAGTAGATGCTTATAATAAAGGATTTAAAATTGTCGTTTATGAAAAGGCGGTTGCATCTTTTAATGCGCAAGGACATGAATATGCGCTTGGACATTTTAAATCTTGTTTAAATGCAGAAGTGAAGTGAAAAAGAGGCCTTCAAAAAGGTCTCTTTTTCACATTTAAATAGAGACGACTTGTTGCTGAATTAGTTTTTTTATGAATGGACTAATGTTTTCTGGTAGTTCATTTAAATCGAAAAATTGTACATGAAATGATTCAACTCCGTCTGCTTTTAACGAGCCGCTTTTAATGTCTCGGCAAAGGTATGCGATTGTAATAGGATAAAATTCATCTCCATGTGGTAATTGTACAAAAAACTCTTTACCTGAAAATACACTTACTAACTGAAGTGTACCAATTTCAATACCTGTTTCTTCAAGTACTTCTCGTCTTCCAGCTTCTTCTGTGGATTCACCAAGTTCCACAAAACCTCCAGGAACACCCCAAATGCCATTTCGTCTTTGTTGGAGTAATATATTTCCTTCTTCATTAAAAACAGCTACAGCAACTCCTGCTAGATTAAGTGGTCGTGATCCAGCAAGCTCTCTTAGTTCTTCAATATATCCCATTGTTTGTAACCTCCGTGAGAAAAAAGTATCAAATGAAATATTCGGTGTTATGTGAATATTTTCCTTGTAACGAGGTGAGTATTGAGGACTTGAAAGAAAGTCGTTTATAAAAATTTCTGTTGCTATCTCCCTTAAGATTATTAAAAAGGGTATATTTATAGTAAATAGAAAAGGACATCTGAAGTTGAAAGATTGATTAAAGGGTTATATTGTTGAAGATGAACTAGGAATACAAATACATAGTTAAGAAAGTAAAATGAAAGGTTAGGGTAAAAGAGGTTCCGAAAGCAAGTTTTGAGATAATCAATAAGTATTTACAATAGATTAGCTCTGCATGAAATTTTCATTAGTAAGGAAGTGGATAGATGAGTTTATTAACGTATACTGAGGAGTTTTTTAATTATGTAAGGGAATTTTTACTTTTAAGGTTTTTACTATTTGCTTTAGTTCTTATGATTATTTCTTTTGTCATAAACCGCATTATTGATTGGTTTTTTAGAAAATCAAGCTTTTTTGATGAAGAGGTAGAGCAGACGATTCAAAGTGTAATTCGATCTATTTTTAGGTATATCATTATCATCAGTCTGATCATATATTTAATTAGTCAATTTGTAGATATAAAAAGTATTATTGCAGGTGCAGGGATAGCGGGAGTTGTCATCGGTTTTGCTGCACAACAGATGCTAAAAGATGTAATATTAGGCTTTGCAAGATTAGCGGACAAAGAGTTTCGTGTTGGCGATTTTGTTACTTTTAACGGAACAAATTCAGGAACCATTGAGGAAATTAGTATTCGTTTTATGCAAATTCGTGAATGGTCAGGAAAACTCCTTACCATACCACACGGAGAGATTAGAACGATACAAAATTTTAATAAAGGATGGATGCGAGTTATTGAACGCATCACGGTAAGTTATCAGGAAGATCCTACAAGAGTTAAGGAATTGTTAGAAGAAGTATGTGTTATTTGTAATGGGAAATTGGATCAAAGTCTTTATAGAGTAGATGATGAAGCTGTTGAACCATTTAAATATGTTGGGGTTACAGACTTAAATCCTAACCTTAAATATGTTGGATATGAATTTTGTATTACAGGTTTGATTAGGCCAGAAGATTATTTTGAAACTTCTAGACAAGTAAGATTTGAATTAATGTCTATGCTCCATAAAAATCAAGTACAAATGCCAGCAGCGAATATGTTCGTTAACACTGAAAGTTTACAAAATATCCATGTGGGACAATCTTTATCAGACAGTTAATGAAAACTAGCTAATTTCTGTTTTGGTTTAGAATTTAGATTTGCAAATCATCAGATTTGAATGAACTGTATGGGATATCTCCTAAAAAAGAGCTGAAGGAATTCGGTTCTTTTTTTGTTTGTAGTATTTAGAAATTTCTTAATGTTATAATGGTAGTTGGTGATGAAAATGAACATAGATGAAAAAGAGATGCATCGTTTAGAAGCATTAAAAGAAATTGCTGAGTTACTAAATGAAGCAACAAACTTACAGGAAATGTTAGGGAAAGTGTTACATACATTATTACAAGTTATGAATTTACAAACAGGGTGGATATTCTTTATTGATGAAAGTGGAAAGCATCGTATGCTTGTAGACCAAAACTTACCCCCCGCTCTTACGTGGCAGGAAAAGAAGCCGATGTGTGAAGGAGATTGTTGGTGTGTAGAACGTTTTGTGAATGGAAGATTGGAAAAAGCGACAAATATTATTGAATGTAAACGAATAGAGGATGCGATTGAATGTAATTGGGGCGAGACAGAAGATGTTACACATCATGCGACAATCCCGCTAAGATCTGGATCAGAGAAATTTGGTCTATTAAATGTAGCCTCGCCTCATAAAACACATTTTTCTGAGGAAGAGTTAGCGTTATTAGAAGCGATTGCATTTCAAATTGGAACGACAATACAACGTATTCAATTAGTTGAGAAAGAACGAAAATATGTAGTTGTAGCTGAAAGAAATCGATTAGCTCGTGATTTACATGATTCCGTTAAACAATTGTTATTTTCAATTATGCTAACAGCGAAAGGGACTCTAAATATGACGAAGGATAGAGACTTGCAAGAGATGTTAAGTTATATTGGAGAATTATCACAGGAAGCATTACAAGAGATGACACTTTTGATTTGGCAATTAAGGCCTGAAGGATTAGAGAAAGGTTTAGCAGAAGCGATTCAAAATTACGGAAAACTGTTAGGGATTCAAGTGGAAGTTCGAATTGATGGAATGGTTTTAATTGAAGATGAAATAGAAGAAGTTTTATGGCGTATAAGCCAAGAGGCATTACATAATTGTAAAAAGCATGCTTCGTGTGAAAAAGTATGTGTTCATTTAAGGATTGAAGATAATAAGCTGCACTTTTACATAGAAGATAACGGAATAGGATTTATACAGGATCAAGTCAGAGAGTCAGCACTTGGTTTGAAAAGTATGAAAGAACGAATTGAATTAATGAGGGGAATTTTTCGAATAAAAGCAGAACCGGAAAAGGGGACAAAGATAGAAATTCAATTACCGGTTTGAGAGGGAGAACGTCAGTGAAAATTAAATTATTACTTGTAGAAGATCATCATATCGTTCGAAGAGGACTCGTATTCTTTTTGAAGACGAGAGAAGAATTTGAAATTATTGGGGAAGCAGAAAATGGTGAAGAAGCATTAACGTTCGTCCAAACAGAAAGGCCAGATGTAGTATTAATGGATTTATCAATGCCGAAAATGGATGGTATTGAAGCGACAAAACGTATAAAGCAATACGATGAGACAATAAAAATTCTTATGCTCAGTAGTTTTTCAGAACAAGATTACGTTTTACCAGCATTAGAAGCTGGGGCAGATGGTTATCAATTAAAAGAGGTGCAGCCAGATCAACTCGTTGCGTCAATTGTTGCGGTATATCAAGGAAATGCGAATTTTCACCCGAAAGTAACACCTGCACTATTAGGACGGTCAGCAGTCAAGAAAGAAAAAGAGAATCCTTTTTCCATATTAACGAAAAGGGAGCAAGAAGTACTTCGTGAAATTGCGAAAGGAAGGAGCAATAAGGAGATTGCAGCAGAGCTTCATATTACAGAACAAACTGTGAAAACACACGTTTCTAACGTATTGGCTAAATTGGAAGTAGATGATCGTACACAAGCTGCATTATACGCAGTAAAGCATGGGGAAAACTAGAAATAAGTATGAATAATTGTGTCATATGTTACGGTAGAATACATAGGAGCAAATAAAATGTATAGTGATGCGCCAAATAGAGGTTTTTCTTCTTTCAATAATTAGGTACAATAAAGCTACTATGGAAGGGGAAGATACGCTATGCCTGGTACAAAAAGTGGGATTGGAAAGATTCAGGCTTCGTTAAATGGTTTATCACCGAAATTACGAAGTATTGCCGAACATATTTTGAAACATCCACAAGATGTTGTACATAAATCGATTACGGAATTAGCGGAAGTTACGAATAGTTCCGAAGCAACGATATTCCGCTTATGCAAACACTTAGGTTTTCAAGGGTTCCAAGACTTGAAAATTACATTAGCTCGTGAGATTGTACATACCCCAATGCAAAATATTCATGAGGAAGTATCGGTAGAAGATAATATGGTCACTGTTGCTAAAAAAGTTTTTCATTCACATATTACAGGACTGCAAGATACATTACATTTGTTAAACGATAACGCGTTGGAACAGGCAGTAAGTGCGCTGAATGAAGCGAAACGAATTGAGTTTTATGGAAATGGTGGTTCGGGTATTATTGCGATGGATGCTTATCATAAGTTTATGAGAACGGGTATTTCTTGTATTGCTCATACGGATTCTCATTTTCAAATTATGGGAGCTGGCTTGCTAACAAAAGAAGCAGTGGTCATTGCAATTTCTCATTCGGGCAGTAATAAAGGTTTACTTGAAGCGTTAGAAGTAGCGAAAGCAAGAGGGGCCAAAATTATTGCGATTACGAGCTATCAAAAATCGGCATTAAGCCAACTTGCTCATATAACGTTATATACTTCGACGCGTGAGACTGAATTTCGTACAGAAGCAAGTTCATCACGATTAGCGCAGCTTAGTTTATTAGATACTTTGTATGTGGGTTTGTCGTTGCAACGACAGGAGGAAACACTGCAAAATTTACAAAGCATACGTGAAACAATTTCAATGAAGCGAATATAAAAAGCTCTTCAAATGAAGAGCTTTTTAGTTTGTTGATATATCCTCAAGATCTACTTGCCCGTAGAAATAAGCAACATGTTCATCTTTAGCGTTTCAATTAGTTTTATCCCGCTATTTGCGGGCAGTAAGACTCCCGCCTCAAAATTAGGCACATACGAGGAAGTTAAGTAGGAGATTAACTGCCCGTAAAAGCCCGATTGGTGAGGGCTAATAATCAGAGGGGGATGGACAAAACCCCCTCTGATTAAAGTTTCACTTTATTGGTGATATCCCATCTCAATCAAGCTAAGAAAAGTAAATACTCCAAGATGAACTACAAAAAAATTGTATAAAACGTTTTACTTATAGTCTCCCATCTTCACAACCATTCATTTTTTCTAACCTCTATATACTTCACATTTAAAATCAAAAGAATAGCTTAATAAATTCAAATATAGATATAATAAAGTTTCGATTTTTTCCTTTTAATACATAAAAAACCTTTATGTAATAATTCAAATATTGTTCAATATTTCAAAATATGTTTGTGGAATTCCATGTTATGATGAACCTGTAATGATGATTGAACACTTAAATTTGGTACAATAATTAGCCAAAACAGTGAGGACAGAATTTGTGAGATGAACTCATTAAAACTCTAAAACACTAAAGGGGAGATCACATATGAAAGCAGTAGTGGTTAATAAAAACAGCAAAGCAAACATCGAAGTTATTGAAAAAGAATTACGTCCGTTACGTTCAGGCGAAGCGTTAGTAGATGTAGAGTATTGTGGAGTTTGCCACACTGACTTACACGTTGCGAATCATGATTTTGGTAATACAGATGGCCGCATCCTTGGTCATGAAGGTGTAGGTATTGTTACTGAAATTGCTGATGATGTAACTTCACTTAAGCTTGGTGACCGTGTAAGTATTGCATGGATGTTCCAATCTTGTGGACGTTGTGAATATTGCGTAACTGGTAGAGAAACATTCTGTCGTGAAGTTAAAAATGCTGGTTATACAGTAGATGGTGGTATGGCTGAACAATGTATCGTTACAGCTGACTATGCGGTGACGGTACCAGAAGGATTAGATCCTGCTCAAGCATCATCAATCACATGTGCAGGCGTAACTACATATAAAGCTATTAAAGTATCAGACATTAAACCTGGTCAACCTATCGTAATCTATGGTTGTGGTGGATTGGGTAACCTAGCAATCCAATATGCTAAGAATGTATTTGGTGCAAAGGTAATTGCAGTAGATATCAATGACGACAAATTAGCCTTAGCAAAAGAAGTTGGTGCCGATATGACTATCAATCCAATTACTCAAGGTCCTGCTGATAAGATTGTTCAAGAGGCGTTTGGTGGCGCTTATGCTGCTGTAGTAACAGCAGTTTCTAAAGTAGCCTTCAATTCAGCAGTTGATGCAGTACGTGCTTGCGGTAAAGTAGTGGCGGTAGGTTTACCAGTAGAAACTATGGATTTAAACATTCCACGACTTGTACTAGACGGAATAGAAGTAGTTGGTTCTCTTGTTGGTACTCGTAAGGATCTAGAGGAGGCATTTATGTTCGGTGCAGAAGGAAAAGTAGTGCCGGTGGTTCAAACTTGTCCACTAGATGAAGTACAAGATGTATTCGAAGAAATGGAACAAGGTAGGATTCAGGGCCGTATGGTAATCGATTTTAAACAACACAAGTGTAATTGCGATTGTAAATAATTCACTTTTTTTAAATCATCGTCGGTGTGAATCTCTTTAAATATTAAAAGGTAGATTTTTGGGCATGAGTCCGGTTCGATACCGGACTCATGCCTTTTAATTTTGCTTTAATCCGTTTGTAGTAGTAGTGAATAGAGTTCTCCAACTCTTGTTTAATGTCCCATAACCTGTAATGCGTAGAAAATATTGAAGGAATATGTATGTGGTGTTAATGAGAGGAAGTTAGATTGCACGTAAAAAGAATGTAATTCAAACTTACCGTACAGCAAAGCAAAAATTAGCATGCACGTGAAACGGAAAGAGAGATTTACATTTAATCACGAAAAAAATTTTCTTTTTTATTATTGATTTATGAAAAAATATTTTATATACTAATTCATGTAAACGGTTTACTAGATTTTATTTTGCTAGAAACGAAGGGAAGATTCGCATGGAAACAAGGGGGAGAGTAATCGGGATTGACATCGGTACCACAAGTACGAAGACGGTTGTATTCACTGAAAAAGGAAAAGTCGTTGCATCACATGCAATTGATTATCCAATCATTCAACCGAACGTCGGATGGGCGGAGCAAGATCCTGATGTAATATGTGCTGCTGTATACAAAACTGTAAGCGTTGCCATTGAGAGGGGTAATGTGTTACCGGAAGATATTTCTTCTATCGGGATTAGTACAGCAATGCATGCCTTAATTGTAGTAGATGAAAACGGTGCGCCGTTAACGCGCTCTATCATTTGGGCAGATAATCGAAGCACAAAACAATCAGAAAAACTATTGCAACAAATGAATGGTCATGACATTTATAGAAGAACTGGTACACCAATTCATCCGATGTCACCACTTTCTAAATTACTGTGGATGAAAGAAGAAGAAACGGATTTATTCAGAACTGCTCATAAATTTATTTCCATTAAAGAGTATGTCATTTATCAATTATTCTCACGCTATGTAGTTGATTATTCAATCGCATCTGCTACTGGGTTATTTAATTTAGAAACATTAAACTGGGATGAAGATGTTTTAACTATGTTAAATATGTCATCAGAACAATTATCAACACCTGTACCAACTACATATATTTTATCGGGAATGAAGCCGGAATTAGCACAAAAGATGGGGATTAGTGAGGATACTCCGGTTGTTATTGGTGCAAGTGATGGTGTTCTTGCAAATGTAGGTGTCGGTGCTATCACACCTGGCTCAGCTGCAATTACGATTGGAACAAGTGGAGCAGTTCGAACAATTTCATCAAGTGTTAATACAGATGAAAAAGGAAGAACTTTTTGTTACGCATTAACAGATGAGCACTGGGTAATCGGTGGACCGACGAATAATGGCGGGATTTTATTAAGATGGCTACGTGATGAATTCGGTAGTCCGGAGCAAGAAGTTGCAAGGAAGCTTGGGATTGATCCTTATGATTTATTAATTAAGTATGCAGAAAGTGTACCAGCTGGAGCAGATGGATTGCTATTTTTACCGTTTCTATCTGGAGAACGTGCACCCTACTGGAATGCAAATGCTCGTGGTACATTCTTTGGAATTAACCTTCAGCATAAACGTGAACATTTCATACGGGCTGTCATGGAAGGAGTTTGTATGAGTGTGTATTCAGTTGCACTTGCCATTCGTGATTGTACGGGTCCACTTTCTGAAATACGTGTTTCAGGAGGCTTTGCAAAGTCAGCATTTTGGAGACAAATGTTATCTGACATGATGGGGAAAGAATTGCTTGTTCCAGAAAGTCATGAAGCATCTGCGCTTGGGGCAGCGGCACTTGCTTTGTATGCAATTGGGAAAATTGATTCTCTTGAAGAGGTGAAGGATTGGATTGATATTGTCCATCACCATGTACCGAATAAAGAAAATACGGCTTTATATTTAGAGATGTTTTATATGTATGAACGACTTTACAATCGTTTGAAAGAAGAATTTGATTGTATAGCTGCTTTCCAACGTAAACAATAGGGGGATTGGGAGAAATGGTAGTTGGGATCGTACTAGCGGCTGTTGTCATATTACTTTTACTAATTACGGTAGTAAAATGGCATCCATTTGTCGCGTTAATTTTAACAGCAATCGGAGTTGGGCTAGCAATGGGGATGCCCTTAATTGGAACTTCACCACAACATCCGGGGATTATCGATTCTATTAAATTAGGTCTTGGTAATACGTTAGGGTTTTTAGCGATTGTTTTAGCTTTAGGAACAATGCTTGGAAAAATGATGGCTGAGTCTGGCGGTGCTGAACGAATTGCTAACACATTAATTGGACGTTTTGGGAAAAAACGTGTTCACTGGGCAATGATGTTCGTTGCATTTATAGTAGGGATTCCGGTATTTTTCCAAGTTGGATTTGTACTATTAATTCCGTTAGTATTTACAATTGCGTTAGAAACAGGGGTATCACTTATTACAATCGGTATTCCGCTAGTAGCAGGCCTTTCGGTTGTACACGGACTTGTTCCACCGCACCCGGCAGCTATGGCAGCGGTAGGGATATTTAAAGCAGATGTAGGGAAGACAATTTTATATGCATTAATTGTCGGACTTCCAACTGCAATAATTTCAGGTCCGCTTTACGGGAAATGGATCGGTGCTCGTATACATAAAGAAGTACCATTAGATATAGCGGAGCAATTTATTGAAAGAGATAAGAAGAAGGAACTTCCTAGCTTCGGAAATACATTGTTTACTATTTTACTTCCAGTATTTCTTATGCTAGGTGCATCGATAGCGGAAGTAGCATTAAATAAAACAAGCCAATTTGCACAAGTATTGCACTTTATTGGAGATCCAATAGTCGCATTATTAATTGCAACGATATATTCTTTCTTTAGTCTTGGCTATGCAAAAGGATTTTCTAAAGACAAAGTATTACAATTAACAAATGATTGTTTAGGCCCAATTGCAAACATACTGTTAGTTATCGGTGCAGGCGGTGCCTTTAATAAAGTGTTATTAGATTCTGGGATCGGAACTACAATTGCGGAGATGGCGAAAGAATCACATATTTCACCAATAGTATTAGGGTGGGGAATTGCTGCACTTATTCGAATCGCGACTGGCTCTGCTACTGTTTCCATGATGACAGCAGCAGGAATAGTGGCACCGATTGCGGTAAGTACACCAGGAGTGAATGTAGAGTTACTGGCACTTGCAACAGGAGCAGGGTCATTAATATTATCACATGTGAACGATTCTGGATTTTGGATGATTAAAGAATATTTCGGAATGACTGTGAAAGAAACATTATTAACATGGACTGCAATGGAGACAATACTATCTGTTGTAGCACTTGGACTAATTTCGTTATTAAATATATTTGTATAGAATGGGAGATTGATTAATATGAAACTAGGTTTAATTGGATTAGGAAAAATGGGATTTCCATTAGCTGAACACTTACATGAAGACAAGCATGAAGTAGTTGTATACGATGTAAATAATGAGCTTGTTGAAAAGGCAGGAAAACTAGGGGTTACTGCACGTCATACATTAAAAGAAATGATCGCTGAACTAGAAGCACCTCGAACAATTTGGGTAATGGTACCTGCAGGAGAAGTTGTTGAGTCAGTACTAAAAGATGTATATCCATTATTAGAGGAAGGTGATATCGTTATTGAAGGTGGAAATTCATTCTATAAGGATACGTTGCGCCGTGCTGAAGAGGCGAAAAGCTTTGGCTTACATTACGTAGATATCGGTACATCAGGCGGTGTAGAAGGAGCTAGATACGGTGCGTGCTTAATGGTTGGTGGAGAAAAAGAAATTTATGATCAATTAGAACCTTTATTTAAAGACTTAGCAGTAGAAAACGGTTATTCTTATGCGGGCCGCGTTGGAAGTGGTCATTTCTTAAAAATGGTTCATAACGGTATTGAATATGGAATGATGCAAGCAATCGCTGAAGGATTTGAAGTGTTAGATAAAAGTGATTTTGATTTCAATTATGAAGATGTTGCAAAAGTATGGGCAAATGGATCAGTTATCCGTGGTTGGTTAATGGACTTAACTGAAAAGGCATTTGCAGATGATCCAAAACTTGATGGCATTAAAGGTGTAATGAACTCTTCCGGAGAAGGGAAATGGACTGTTGAAACTGCACTTGAACTTCAAGCGGCGGCACCAGTTATCGCTATGTCATTATTTATGCGCTACCGTTCTCAAGAAGATGATACGTTCCACGGAAAAGTTGTTTCAGCACTTCGTAATCAATTTGGTGGACATGAGGTTGTAAAGAAATAGGGAATGTTTTTGAAAAGAAACTTGTGCTTATGTACAAGTTTCTTTTTTGTTTTAAAAACCTCCTCTTAAACTATGAAATGTACTGAGTTCTATATTAAGTACTGTATGTTCATTTTGTACCGATTGTATCAAATAGAAAGTGAAGTATCAAAGATGTCTCAACATAAAAATAAGAATAAATAAAATGAAGTTCTCATAAATAGTAAAAGGATGATTATGTCATCAGTGTAGCTAAGCAACGGTGTTACATATGAGTAGAGCGTGTTAATAAAATATGAGGTGGTAAAATGGGAAATGAGCAGGCGAATAATGTAAGGAAAGAAAAGAAGCTATGTCTTTGTATGATTGTAAAAAATGAATCAAGGATTATGGAAAGATGTTTAAATGCAACAAAATCAATCGTAGATTTTGTTTCTATTTGTGATACAGGATCGACAGATAATACACCAGAAATTATTGAAAGATGGTGTGAAGAGAATAATATACAAGGAACGGTTCATCATGAACCATTTAAAAACTTTGGTTATAACAGAAGTTTAGCTGTGTCATTAGCTCAAAAAACATACCCAGAAGCAGATTATTTATTAATACTTGATGCGGACATGATTTTAGAAGTTGAACCAAATTTTGATAAAAGTAGCTTAACTGAAGATCATTATCTTACACTGCAATATGATATTCATATTAAATATTGGCTTACGCGTCTTTTAAAAGCTTCTTTACCATGGAAATCTGTAGGTGTTACTCATGAGTACTGGGATATTGATCGTTCTAAAGTCGGAGCGGATTACAATACGAGAGTAGCTAGGTTAGATACTCTCGTCGTTAATGATCCAGGGGATGGCGGAAGTAAAAGTGATAAATTTGAAAGAGATGAGAGATTGTTGTTACAAGGGATAAATGATCCAGAAACGACTCCAGATTTGCACATAAGATATTTATTTTATTTAGCTCAAACTTATTTTCATTTAAATCAATTTGAAGATTCAATTAAATGGTATACGAAAAGAGTAGAAGCGGGAGGTTGGGTTGAAGAGGTATTCTATTCGTTATTGCGAATAGGGTTTTGTTATGAACAGCTAGCGAATCGTTCTTCAAATAATCAGCATGAAGTAAAGGATGATAAGGAAAAAGAACATGCTAAGAAGCAAGAAGAACAATATTTAGCGTTAGCTATTTTTTATTTTCAAAAAGCATGGGAATACAGACCAACTCGAGCCGAACCATTATATCAGCTTGCAAGATTGCATCGACTACGATCTCAAAATAATATAGCTTTGATGTATGCACTACAAGGGAAAGAAATTCCTTTTCCAACAGAGGATCTCTTATTTGTAGATTATCATGTGTATGATTACTTATTTGACTATGAAATTTCTATAAGTGGATACTATATACCGCATAAAAAACATTTAGGTGCACAATCACAAAAGTATCTTGAATCGAAAAAAGAAGAGTTACCGGTGCATATATCGAGCACGGTAGAGAATAATACGAAATTTTATTAAATAAATTTTGGATTAAAGGAGTAGTGGAGTAATCATGGAATTAATACGATGGGCGATTGAACTAGGGGAAGCGGTACATGGTAATACTTCTGAAGAATTGATCCCACTACTAGATTATTATTACAATCGTGATCATTTAAAAGCTTATTTTATCGCAAATCTTCTCTTAGATATGGATTTATCGAAAGAACATCGGGAAAGAGTTGAATTAAAAAGATGCATAGCTGCCTATTATGCTGGATTGCATAAAGTAGCAAAAAAATATGCGAATCAGTTGTTAGTTCAACATCCTGATGTAGATTTATATAAAAACAATTTAAGGTTAATGGAAGCCTATTTGAACAAAGAATATGATTATTGTCTATATATATGCCCGAATACGTATGGTAGTTTCATAGATGTTGCGCGAGCTTTGAAATGGCGATTGGAGCAAGATGGCAATACAGTTATTCTATCAGAAACAATATTAGAAAATACAAAGAAGACGATTGTTTTCGGAGCGCATACATATGCATTTAATCCGAATGCCCTTCCGAAAGATGCAATTATTTATAATTTAGAACAGTTATATGAAGGTAGTCCTTATGCACATCCGCTTTATTTAATATTATTAAAAGATAGGGAGATTTGGGATTATAGTAAACAAAATATAGAATGGTTAAAACAAAAAGGGGTAGGAAAAGAGATTAAGCATGTAGGAATGAACTACGCCCCAACTTTAGAAATAAAGAAAGATGCATTTGAGGATGAGGTTTCGGAAGATATTGATATCCTGTTTATAGGTGCACTCAATCCGAGACGGCAAGCCATTTTCGATCAATTAAAAGTAGTTGCCCCAAATTTAAATATTGTTTTTAAAAATAATGCGTGGGGAATTACTAGAAATGAATTAATTGCAAGGTCTAAAATTATATTAAATATTCATTTTTATTTATCAGGAATTCTTGAAACGCCTCGAGTTTCTCATGCAGTTGCAAACAAGAAATTTATTATTTCGGAAAATAGCAATCCAGAGGACGAAATAGAGTGGCCAGGAATTGTATTTACACCATACGAAAAAATTATAGAAAACGTAATGAAATATATAGAATTACCAGAAGAACGGACAAAATTAGCTGAAAAAGCGTATAACCATTTTGAAGCTAAAGAAAGCATGCTTACACTTAAACATAAAGGTGAAAAAAACTGATTTTGTTAAACTCATACGAAAGTATGAGTTCTTTTTTATTTCTCATACTATTTTATGAAAGCTTTTACCTCTTTTTACTGTATTTTGTATAGAAATTTCTGATAATATAAAGGTAGAATTTGAAAACAAAGGGGAGAAATAATTATGAAACTAGTCGTTATTAACGGTACACCAAGAAAATTCGGTAGAACTCGAGTGGTGGCAAAATATATTGCAGATCAATTTGAAGGGGAGTTATACGATTTAGCAGTAGCGGAATTGCCTTTATATAATGGGGAAGAATCACAACGTGAATTAGAAGCAGTAAAAAAATTAAAAGCTTTAGTGAAAGCAGCAGACGGTGTAGTACTATGTACACCAGAATATCATAATGCGATGAGTGGAGCATTGAAAAACTCGTTAGATTATTTAAGTAGCAGTGAATTCATCCATAAACCTGTCGCTTTGTTAGCTGTTGCTGGAGGCGGCAAAGGGGGAATAAATGCATTAAATAGTATGCGCACTGTCGCTAGAGGCGTTTACGCAAATGCAATCCCAAAACAAGTAGTACTTGATGGATTACATGTGCAAGATGGTGAACTTGGAGAAGATGCAAAACCATTAATTCATGATTTAGTTAAAGAATTAAAAGCATATATGAGTGTATATAAAGAGGTGAAAAAACAATTAGGAGTTGAGTGATATGTCCTCTCTTTATCATGATTCTCGCTTGTATTACATTCTAGGAGCCAATAGTTTATCCGCTATTGGCTCTGGGATTGTTATGATTACGATTCCATGGCTATTGATTAAGGAAAGTGGAGGAGAGACGACATTTGGTTATGTTTCTATCGTTGCAACTCTCATAATGTTTTTATTAACGCCATTTATTGGCCAAAGTATAGATCGTTTTTCAAGAAAATCTTTATTGTTATGTAACGAAGGTATCGGGATAGCCGTTATAGGAATGATGGCTATATGGGGATTTGCTGGGCAATCTTATAATTCTATTCATTACATTATTATTTATATAGCAGGTTCTTTCTATTATCTATTATTTTATCCTACAATTTTTGCGTTCAACCAAGAGATATTTCAAGCAGAGCATTATAAAAGTTTAAGTGGCACAATGGAAATACAAGGACAATTAACGCAAGTTATTTCAGGTGCAGCTGCTAGCTTTTTAATTGAGATCATTTCTTTGAAATGGATCTTGTTAGTAGATATGTTAACTTTTGCAGGAGCATTTTTCCTTTTCTTATGTATTCCGTATACAAAGAAAAAAATGGTAAAAAGGAAGATGACATTTAAGAAGCAATTGTTTGAAGGTATTCACTTTATGAAAAAACGTCCTAAGCTCTTTTGGTTTTTACTTGCGACATATACATCAAGCTAGTAATACCAACCGTTTAGACGGTTGTGGTAACGCTTTGGTAACGATTATAACAAATCTTCTTCCATAAATGCCACTACTTCTGCTTGTTTGGATGGATACAAGTGACTATAAGTGTTTAAAGTTGTTGCTACATTTGAATGACCTAAGCGTTGGGCTACGACAAGCGGACTTACACCTTTATTAATGAGGTAAGATGCATGAGAGTGCCTGAATTCATGAAGTACAATCTTTTTCACTCCTGATACCGCTAAAAAGATTTTATATTTTCTAGCTAATGTGGTAGTTGCTATACTATCATAAAACTCACCAAACACAACATAATCCTTTTTCAAAGGAACTTTTAATGTAGCATTATTTTTTATTTCTTTTAGTAGATCCATTACGATAGTAGGTAACATAATGATTCGGTTGGATGCTTTCGTTTTTGGTTTAGTAATATGTTTATTATAGCTTGTTTTATTGATATCAATTGTTTTTTCTTCAAAATTAACATCCTCCCAAGTTAAAGCTAAAAGTTCTCCTTTTCTAGCTCCACTATAATAGAGTGTTGAAAAAAAGGCTATATATATCGATTCGTCTACAACACTGATAAACCTTTTGAATTCTTCAAATTCCCAGAAGTTCATTCTTTTATTAGACTCAATTTCAAAATTTCCTGCAATTCGAGCTGGATTACGATTTAAGCCGTGGAACTTAATTGCAAAATTAAATATAGCGGAAAGTACGTTATGAATCTTTTTTAAAGTTTCAGCTGAATAGTCATGCATTATCTTATTTTGATAATTCATGACATGTTTTGCTGTAATCTTATCTATCTTCATTTTTCCAAATTCCTTTAGTAAGTGATTATATATCATATTTTTAATAGTGTTTATAGAAGACTGTTTTCTCCTCTGGCAGTACCATTCAAAATATTCTTCGGCTAATTGTGAAAAGGTTAGGCTGGAATTAGATTCTGTTTGAATGAGAGCTTTTGCTTCTGCAATTCGTGCTTCTTCTTGTGTTTTAAAGCCACGTCGTTTTACTTGTTTCAAAGTGCCATCAAACTGTCGGATTCTCGCGATAAAGTAATAAGTTCCTCTTTTTTCATCTTTATAAATTGTCATAAGAATCTCCTTTCTTGTAGTAAAAGAGTAGACCGTCGTCTACTCTCTCGATGTTAAATTGCTAGCGCTAGAAATTTAAAGATCTCTTGTAAAGCGTATTGCTTTCCCAATAATTCGTGCCGGTACATTTGGAGTGATAATTATTGGTTCGTATGAAGGGTTATCTGGCATTAAAATTACAACATTGCCCTGCTTTTTTACTCTTTTTAAAGTAGCTTCAGTATCTCCATTAACAAGAACTGCTGCAATTTCTCCGTTTTCCACATCATCTTGCTTTCTAATTAATACAAAAGCCCCATTAGGTATAGTTGGTTCCATTGAATTCCCTTTGGCTTCTAAATAATATATTTCTCCTTGTGGTAAAATATCAGATGTTTCATAACGATACCCTTCAAAGTTTTCCTCAGCACATATAGGTAGGCCACATGCAATTTTTCCTAATTTCGGCACCTTAACCAGATGAACATTAGCATCATATAAATTAGAGGGTTTATCTTCAGTTAAGTCAGAACGATTAATCTTAAAATAATCAGCTAATAACTGTATTTTATCTGGTCTTGGATAAGTATTAGCCTTAATCCAGTTTGAAACAGTTGTTTCAGGGATATTTATGTCATTTGCTAGATAAGTCTGTGTGATACCATTACGTTCTAAAAATTTTTTTAAGTTAGCTGCAAAAATTTCTTTCATTTCCTGTGCATCCATTTGTCTCACCTCACTTTATAATAGTATTTTACCGTTTTTCGGTAGTTATGTAAAGACATAAAATACCGTTTAAAGGTAATTTTTATAATGCTTGGTATTGACTGTACCGTTTAAAGGTAGTATATTAAGTTTAGAAATTATCGAAAGGAGGTAACTTGATGTTTCAGATAACATTAAAAGCTGCTAGAGTAAATGCAGGATTAAGACAAGATGAAGCAGCTGGAATATTAGATATTACAGGAAAAACCCTACGGAATTATGAACAAGGTATAACTGCTATTCCAGGTCATATTTTGCAAAAAGCATCTATTGTATACAAAATTCCGTCTGATTATATTAGATTACCTATAATAAACGATGGGAACTATGATGATGATTTTTTTTTGAACAGTACTACCGTTTAAAGGTAGTATTTTTAGAGGGGAAGTCTCGCTTTTTTTTAAAAAAATAAAATGTCGAAAAATGCTGTCGTAAATTAGTGATTAATAAGATATTACGTATTATTTATTAATAATTTTCGAACCGAGGTGATATGAAACATGTATCAAAATCTTTTTATTGCTCGTAGAGAACAACGCATGACACAGGAAGTAGCAGCCAAAGTGATAAGTATAACAAAGCAAAGCTATCACTTAAAAGAATGTGGCAAACGAGATTTTAGCCTTACTGAAGCAAAAATACTTGCTAAACATTTTAAAACAACGGTTGATACTCTTTTTAAAAAATAGATAAGGAAGGTGACCAATCATGAACGGAGTATTATCCGCGAGTAAATTAATGAAAGCATCAGAAGTTGTAAAACAGTGTGAGGAAATGAGAAATAACCCAGCGATGTTGCTTATTACTGAATTAGAAGCAAAGAAAAGAATTTATGCAATGAACCGTAAGGTTTCAGAACGAAGGGAGGTGAGTTAATTGAAAGAGGTAACAGTAGTTTTTAAATCCGGTGCTACAGCAAGTTTTACAGCTGAACAATTTAAAACGTTTAAAAATAATTTTGGTTCTTTAACAGCAGTCGAATATGAAGGTGCCGCTAATAAAGTACCATTCCACATTAGTGTAAGCAATATTGATGCAATCTTTGTGGAAGACGTTAATGAAAAGGAATCGATTAAGGAACCTGATCATCCAATTGAAGATTTCTATGGTTGTGAAATTAAACAGGATGATACGTATTTTATGTTTGGTCAAAATGTAGTACTTAAAGAAAATCTAACGGAATATTTAATTGATCAACAAAATGTTGAATGCTTTCGAGCTGTATAAAAAGAAAACCACCTGCGCCAACAGGTGATTTAGAAAAACAAAATTCACAGTCATTATAGCATGAATTGAATTCATGTAAAGGAGCGTTTTATTGATGGATATTAAAACAATCACTGAAAGTGTACAAGCCATCCACAATGCATATGACAAAGGGATTATCAGTGTTCGTGATAATCAAGTACATGTAACTCACAAGGTATTTGAATTCTTGCTACAGGAAGCGGAAGTGCAGCCTATGATAGTAAGTCGCGTATCTAAGGATTATCCTTTTGAAGTTTCTTTTGATAATAACGGTTTTACATATTATTCGCTGTATAGCGCACAGGAAATGAAAAATAAATTTGGAGGTTTTATAGATGAACTCATTACAAGCAATTGAATTAGCGGAAGTTGATGAATTACAAGATGCGGAGCAACAGTTTGAAATTAAGGATATTAATCAATTAAATTGGGCATTCCGTAAAATTTCAGCACTTAAAGCGCAAGAAAAGCAAGTTACAACGCTAGCAAATGTTGAACGTGAGCGCATTACTGAATGGGAACAAAGCGAATTGAAGCCCATCCACAATAGTGTTTCATTCTTTGAAGGTCATATCCAACGTTATCATGCGGAACAACTTGCAGAGGATCCAAAGCAGAAAACTATTAGTACACCTTATGGTAAATCCAAAACTCGTAAGAGCAAGGAAACTCCTGATAAGGGTGATGAAGCATTGCTTTTAGATTATGTCATTCAAAATGATCTAGCCGAATTCATCAAAAATAGTGTTAAATGGGCCGACTTGAAAAAGTCACTCAAGATTGTGGAAGTCAGTGGAGAAAAGGTTGTGATTGATGATACAGGTCAAATTGTTCCGGGGGTGACGGTTAAACCTGAATCTATTACATATAGTGTGGAGGTGTAAACAAAATGGAAATTAAAAACGGTGCTGATATTACTAAAAGTAAAAAGGCAAAAATTATTATGTATTCAAAGCCAGGTAACGGCAAAACAACGGTTGCTGGATTGTTTCCAGGTAAAACATTAGTCCTGGATATTGATGGGACAAGCCAAGTATTATCCGGTTATGAAAATGTAGATGTAGCTAAAATTGATGGTGAAAATCCACATGATAGCATCCTACAGTTTTATGCACTCGCGAAAGCGAATATCGGTAAATACGACAATATCTTTATCGATAACTTAACGCATTACCAAAAGTTATGGTTGCTTAAAAAAGGTGAAAATACAAAAAGCGGTATGCCTGAATTAAAGGATTACGCTTTACTAGATAACCATCTTTTAAAGTTAGTAGAAACATTTAACTCATTAGATGCAAATGTTATTTTCACAGCTTGGGAAACAACGAGAAATATTACTCATGATGATGGTCAGCAATACACACAATTCATTCCTGATATTCGGGATAAAATCGTTAATCATATTATGGGAATTGTTCATGTTGTTGGACGATTAGTTAAAAAAGCAGACGGTACACGAGGATTTATCTTAGAAGGTGATCAAAGTGTTTACGCTAAGAATCATTTAGATGCGCGTCAAGGTTGCGTACAGGAAGAATTAATATTGGTATCAACAAACTAAAATAAAACACAGAATAGGGAGAGATTAATATGTCATTTTTCAAAATGGATGAAGTAGAAGAAGTAAAAGGATTTTCATTAATTGAAGTAGGAAATTATGAAGCGGTTGTATTAAATGCTGTCGAAGGTTTAACGCAAAATAATAAAGCTAAATTAACAGTGGATTTTGAAATTCGTTCAGATGTTCCGCAAGATCATCAAGGTCAAAAAGTCCAATATACAACATTTACTTTTGAGCATCCAATAGCTAGAGGTATTGCTAAATCATTTTTCTTAGCTTGTGGTATGCCTGAAAATTATAGCCCACAAAGTCCTGCACAAATGGCGAAAGATGTTTTCAATAAACACTTAAACGTTTATATAACACATGATAAAAAAGATGATGGACGTGTATTCCCGAAAGTGTCAAGTTATAGTGCTTCAAAGGTGAACCCGCCAATGCAAACAAGTGCACCAGTTACTGTCGGTGACGATGATTTACCATTCTAAATAACTAAATAGAGAGGTTGGTTTTGCCGACTTCTCTTTTTTATACCCTAAAAAGCTAATTGGAGGGCACAATGAAAGAAAATCCATACAATTTTAATGAAATTCCTACTGAGTTAAAAGCCCTTCCGCAATGGATCTTATGGCGTAAGGAAAAAAGAAATGGCAAACCAACAAAAGTTCCATATCAAGTCACTGGTGAAATGGCTCAGGCAAATAATAGAAGTACCTGGTCAACGTTTGCGACAGCAGTCAAGTTCTATTTAGAAGGTGACTATGACGGAATTGGCTTTGTATTTAGTAGGCAGGATAATTACATCGGAATCGATATTGATAAGTGTGTTGCAGAAGGAAAAACAAATGCTTTTTCAACAGAAATTATAGATACATTAGACAGCTATACAGAGTTTTCACCATCAGGAAATGGGATTCACATCATTATCAAAGGGAACCTTCCACAATCTGTTTTAGGAACTGGACGAAAAAATACAAAGCATGGTTTGGAAATTTACTCATACGGTCGTTTTTTTACCTTCACGGGAAATCGTGAGAATTCCAATGATGTATATGAGAGAACGGATGAACTAGCTGAAGTATTCGAAAAATATTTTGATGATAGCGACATTCAAGGACGTGTGAATCTAGCGGAATTTGAAAAAGATGAAATTAAAATTTCAAATGATGCTTTATGGGAAAGGATGTTTAGAAGTAAAAACGGTGATGAAATCCGTTCATTATACAATGGCAGTTTAATAAATGACGATCATTCAGCAAGTGACCTTTCATTATGTAACCATTTAGCATTTTGGACTGGAAAATCAGCAACTCGAATGGATTCAATGTTCCGCGAGACTAGCTTAATTCGTGATAAATGGGATGTTATTCATTTTAGCGATACAAATGAAACGTACGGTGAAAGAACGATTGCAATGGCTATTTCCTCGACATCCACAACTATTTTAGATAATAAGCAACAATTCGAAGAGTTTTCTTTCGATTTCATTAATGAAGATGCGGTCGAATCTGTGGAGGACAAGCCGAAAAAGAAATTCCGTCTAACTGAACTAGGAAATGCTGAACGTATCGCTTATGAATATGGACATGTAATTAAATATGTTAGTGACATTGGTTGGTACATATGGGACGGAAAACGATGGAAGTTGGATACAAAAAAAGAGATTGAAAGAATTACAGCAAAAGTACTTCGCAGCTTATATAAGTCAGAAGATGAAGCGGAAACGAAATGGGCGCGAATGTGTGAGCGTAGAAATATCCGAATGAACAGTATCAAGGACCTTATGCCGTTGGTTCCTGGAGAACGTGAGGATTTTGATAGATATAAATATTTATTCAATGTTGAAAATGGCATTGTTGATTTGAAAACAGGAAAGCTACAGCAGCATGATCGGGAACTTGGTTTAACTAAAATCACTAATATTTCCTTTGATGAAAATGCAAAATGTCCAGAATGGCTTAATTTCTTAGATCAAATTTTCCAAGGCGATAAAGAACTGGTTGAGTATATGCAGCGGTTAATTGGTTACTCCCTAACAGGAGAAATTACGGAACAAATAATGGTCTTCTTGATTGGTGGAGGTTCCAACGGAAAATCGACCTTTATTAATACCATTAAGGACCTTATGGGTGAATACGGTAAACAAGCTAAATCAGATACTTTCATTAAGAAGAAAGAAACAGGAGCCAATAATGATATCGCTAGATTAGTGGGAGCCCGTTTTGTATCGGCTATCGAGAGTGAAGAGGGTGAACAACTCTCAGAAGCTTTTGTAAAGCAAATTACAGGTGGTGAACCAGTGTTGGCTCGTTTCCTTAGAAAAGAATATTTTGAGTTCATACCAGAGTTTAAAGTCTTCTTTACTACAAATCATAAGCCAGTAATTAAAGGTGTCGATGAAGGTATTTGGAGACGTATTCGCTTAATTCCATTTAACTTACAGCTTCCAAAAGAAAAGCGCGATAAGAAATTACCAGAGAAGATAAGCCTTGAAATGCCTGGCATTCTGAACTGGGCGATTGAGGGTTGCTTGAAGTGGCAGAAGTCGGGACTAAACGATCCAGCAATTGTAATGAAAGCAACAGGTGATTACAAAGATGAAATGGATATTCTCGGTCCGTTCATGTTCGAGTGTTGTTTTAAAAGAGAAGATGTTCAAATTGAAGCGAAAGAATTATATGAAGTTTATTCCAATTGGTGTTTCAGGAATGGTGAGCACCAATTAAAAAATAGAGCGTTTTACCGAATTTTAGAATCGCAAGGATTCAAAAGAGAACGTGGTAGCAAAAATAAGTATTACGTCAAAGGTGTTACTTTAACAGACCGAAAAAATACTTTTCAGCAGCAAAAGTTACTGAAAAACGATGAAAATAGCAAAAGTGTTACTAAAAGTAACCCATTTAAAATTACTTAAAACCCTTGGTACATAAGGGATCAAGGTACTTTATATATTCTTTTTGTTACTTTTGTTACTAAAAATATATATAAACAAAAAATAAATATATATATAAGTATTCTATTAGGGGGCTTAATGCTCAAAATAGGTAACAAAAGTAACCTGAGTGCCTCAATCCCTTGGGGCTCTAAGGTTCAAGGGGGTTACTAAAAAGTAACACATGCTAATTTTCGGTGTTTTTTAGTAACACTTCTAAGTAACTTTTGATAACAGAGGTGATAGATTTGCAGGTTTTATTAATTTTAAGTTCGATTTGGAAATCAGGTGCGGATATCTATCTTGATAAAAAAGATAATCAAGTTGCGATAAAAAAACAAGATTTAATTCCAACGGAAATTATGCAAGCAGCCGAACAAAACTATCAAGCTATTTATGATTGGTTTAAATCTTGGAAAGATGAAAGTGCGGAGAAAATCACGTTAATGAAGATATTTCATCATTTCTGTGGGTGGAAACATAATCAAAAATTATATGAATGGTTGCTTGCTGATGCCGATTCATTACAAATGTTCTATGACTGGACGATTGTTCTTGCTAAGAACGGATGGACAGACATGTATGACGATTATCGTAAATTTGAAAATGATGAATCAAATGCAATGGCAAGAAAGATATATGAACGTGCGGTTACATATTCAAAGAAAGGAGCATGAGAATGATCCGTTTCCATTACACAGATAAAGAAATAGAAAAAATCCTTAAAACACTCACAGTCGTGATTGATACTCGTGAAAATGTAAATGGTCATATCCTTGATTATTTAAATCAAAAGGATATACCAGTAAAAATCCAAAAATTAGATACGGGCGATTATGGTTGTATGATTCCTAAAAATGAAGAGTTAGGAATACCACGTGATATTTACTTAGATAGCCGAGTAGAACGAAAAGCCCACATGGATGAGATCACAGGGAACTTACAAAAGGATAAACAAACAGCGTTTGAAAATGAATTGATTCGTTCGAAAGATATTCCATTCACTTTAATTGTGGAAGACCCTAAAGGCTATGAAAAAATGTTAAAAGGTCAGTATCGTTCGAAATACAGCCCGTTAGCGTTACTTGGAAGACTCAATACATTTAAAGCGAGATATGGTTTTGAAATTGTGTATTTAGATAACAAGTACAGTGGTAACTGGATATATTATCACTTTTATTATCAAGCAAGACACTATCTGAAAGCAGGATCTTTTTAATATGACATATTCCCGTGAAGAACAAGAAACTACATTGGTTTTCGATAATAGTACAGGCGAGTGGAACGTTTACTCTACTGTACCTAAACATATTAGGAAACTTAGTAAGCTATGTGAATTACAAACCTTAGAAGAAGAGGATGGAAGGCAAACAGCTGTTAAAGGTATTCTTCAAGAAAAACAAGTAACAATGAAGAATTTACGAGTTATGACGGAAGAGCAAAGACTAAAAGCGACTGAAAGACTTTCTAAGGCTAGAAACGTACAGAAATAACAGGAAAACTTTAGTTCTAATATCAATCTAATACAAAAGGAGCTTGAACTATGACAAACGTAAAATTGAACGTTTTATTCAAGAAAATGCAAAAGGACGATAAAAAGGAAGTTTTGATGTTCCATGTATTAAGTGATGAGCTTCCACATGCCGATGATCTATTAAAGATGCCAGGAACAATTATTGTTTTAACTGTGGTAGAAAGTGAAGTTGAACCGATTGGTGCGGAATTTGTATCTATCCAACGTGATAGTAAGAAAACCGTACTTAAATTCAATGTGAAGCGCGATGCGAAAGGTAAAATTAATAAACTTTATCCATATGCCGGTGAAAATGTTTCTATCATTATTGATCCTTCGCAAATGTCACTGGATGAATTTTATACAGAACCGCATGAAGGTGTAGAGTACAACGTTAAACCGGATGGGACAACGGAAGTTGTTCCTGGTCAATTAAAGATTGTTGATGGAGAAAAGATTGCTGAATAAATATTAGTCCTGGGCTTCGGCTCAGGATATCGATTATAAAAATTTCATTTTAAACAAAAAGAACAGTCAGCTTTTACTGGCTGATCTGCTCCATGTTTGATTGATTTTGGGTATTCTGACGATTAACTTGTGCACTTAGTTTAATTAATAGATCACGGTCAATAAGTAATACATCATTAGCAGCTGCTAGTTTACGAGCTGGCTCTGTGAAATAGTTATTAGTTACAACCCATGCATGATTAGCGATATAGTAACCTTTTGCTGCGACGATTTCTTGAACGGCTTGAAGGCTAACTTTATTACTGTAGCGTTTCGCTTGCACAATGATTGTTTCGTTATTGTTTTTTAAAACTAAGTCTGCTCCAAAGTCACCAGATCCTTTTGTAACTTCTGTTTGGTATCCGAGTGATTCATATAAGGAACTTAAGTATTCTTCAAATTGTCGACCATCCATTTTGTCAATTTCATTGATGCTAGATTGACGAAGCTCCTCCATATAAATTTTACGAGCTTGGATTTGTTTTTG
>NZ_JAKUGX010000014.1:0-98894 GCF_022664195.1 Bacillus cereus group sp. BfR-BA-01316 | reverse complement strand
AGCTTAGTCTCATTAAGCATCAGCTTAGTCTCATTAAGCATCAGCTTAGTCTCATTAAGCATCAGCTTAGTCTCATTAAGCATCAGCTTAGTCTCATGAAGCATCAGCTTAGTCTCATGAAGCATCAGCTTTCTCATTAAGCATCAGCTTAGTCTCATGAAGCATCAGCTTAGTCTAGCAAAAGCGTAGTTTCGTTTGACGATAGGTCAAATTGTTTTGAGGAAGGGATAGCCCACGTTCTTCCATCATTTCAACTAAATCACGAAAACTGATGCTATACCGTAGGTACCATCTCACGGTTAATAAAATAATATCCGGTTGAGAATGTTTCCACTTGAATAGATTTTTCTCTTCCATACCAATCACATCCTTTTTTAGAGTACTAGTATCAGTATGTCCAAGTTTAGCAGGTCATTGACAAGCGTTTTGGAGTGTTTGCATCAGAACCAAAAAAACTTTATCTGAAGTTCACATTACTCCGTAAATCAAAAAGACGAATCTGCATCATTTTGCAGATTCGTCTTTTTTCTTCGGCATTTCAATCGGGATAAAGATCTTTGAAAAACCAACGCAAACATATTTATAATTCTCTCCGCCTAAATCAAACTCGGTCGTATAGGTTGAGAAGAAAATATAATCATTTCGCTTTGTATAATGATCGATTAATAATCCAACTTGTGGCTCAACATACTTATTTGCCAGTTTTTTACCCGCCGATGCTAAGTCGCCAAGTAAACCCTCTTTATTTTCTTTCTCAACCTCGTCTAGCTTCTTACTCACATCATTACGCTTCATAAATTGTTTTGCTGCCCAATCTGTATATTCTCCCTTACTCGGATTACTGTTTGCTAAATAAACTAAGAGAACAACCGCTAGAGCCATAATAATATACTTTTTCTTCATGATATATCACCGCCTACTCTTTTCTCTTTTCATATATATGTACAAGCGCTGCAAATTAGAAAGACTATCATCTATTGATTGTAAACGAACAATAAAAATTTACAATACGCAACAGAAGATTAATAGAGACTTCTCACAATTCGCATATAGTTATATTGGGAATAAAAATTATATACGGGAGGATTTAAATTTATGGATAATGAAAATGATATTTTTATTTCTAGTTCTACAATGATGATCGAAATTTATAAGTACCCTTATTACCGCACAAAAATCATCAACAGTAGTGGAAGCCACCTACACTCATGCCAAACAGCTCTCCAACTCATAAAGAAATCCTGTCTAACACATGTTCATTCTACTTATCAAGGTAGACGTGCTGCAGTCCAAGCAAAATTTAATTTCAAACAAAATGTGCCAATTCCAATTAATCATAGAGAATATATTTGTACTTTTCCAACAGAATCTCCTTCGTCCCCAAACTGTATATGGTTGTTCTACAACCGTATACAGGATATAGAAATTTTCAAAAAAACTAAACAAGCTAAAATTTATTTTTCAAACGGAGCTACCGTAACGATACAAATCAGTTCCCATAAGTTAAGTCAGCAATTATGGAAAGTCGGATATGTATTATCCCGAATGAACATGCAAGATTCACTACACTTAAAAAACTTTATGCCACATTTACTACCTTAAAATGAATAGAATGGAAGGTAATATTTTTCATGCCTTCCATTCTACTTATTATTTTTATCCCTTTATACTATCTCGCATTTTCTCAAGCGCCTGTCGATATAACCATCTCGTTTGATAGTACGTCATCCCCATTTCATAGGCTATCTCTCCCATCTTTTTCCCTACAAAGAATCGCTCTGAAATAATGTGCCTCTCTCTCATTTAACACACTTATAAAATCTTGTGCTCTTGTTCCCACATCTTCAAATTCAAATCGTTCATCATACTCTCTAACACACACATACCTTTCATAAGCATGCCAAAGACCTATTAAACCACATTGATAATATTCTTCATGATCTTGATAAATATTTAATCTCTTTATTTGATTTATAATCATACCTTCATACAAAACAACCGTATCTGCAAAAGTCACTGGCTTCACACAATACCCATTTCTAAAAGGTATACCTCTCTATTATTCCGCAGTACCTCTACAATATAAGAAGAGAAAAGAATTTTCATTGTAGTTAATTTCAAATGCTGTTGCTGGAATTTGAAATAGGGGTAAAAATAAAAAGGTGACTCTCAGAAGAGTCACCTTTTCAAAATAATATGTTATGCACCAAAATCAGAGAACATGCCGCCTAACATACTAAACCCAATTGTAAGGATAAAGAATATAGAAATTAAAATTATTGCTTGTTTTTTACTTAAACCAGCAACGATATGCAAGCCTAAGCCAGTTAAAATTAAGCTCCAAATGTTAAAGACTTCAAATGCGGAACCAATGCCATATGCAATTGTTCCTTGTTCAAATAAAGGCCCTAAACTTGTATATTTATCAGCACCATTCCCACCAAGAATATATCCTAAAGCTACATTAAGAAGACTACCAACATAAAAGACAACATTGGCATATATATAAATAGATAATATCTTCATATATGGAGTATCATTGCTCATAAACATCATAATAACTTTATAAAATCCTGCTACCACAAAAAGACCAACAGCTGTTCCAACTAGACCTCCAATAGCTCCAAATCCAAGTGTAGTCCACTTCATTATCCCCGTCGCATCATCCTTAACCAGCTTCGCTAGCTCCGGAGTATTAAGTAACCCTAAATAAGCTACCGCTGCTGATAAGATTGTCCCCATTAAAAGAAATAAGAAAAATCCTCCCCAGACTGGGCTTTTCGTCTTCATTCTCTCAAACTGTAAGCCTGGAGAAGTAACCATTCCAAATAATGACGGCTTCTTCGCACCTTCATCTTGCGTATTAATATTCATTTCCATTATAACGCCTCCTTCTATTTATATCCCGTTCTAACGGGCGGTTCACTTCCTCACATAGAGGCTACGAACCGCCCACTAGAACGGTAATGTGTAGTAGAGAGTCCCTCTCTACTACAACTTATTCATAACGTAGTGCTTCAATCGGATCTAACTTCGCAGCTTTGTTTGCTGGAATTAATCCGAAAATAATACCTAGTGTCATAGAAAACAGTACGCCTCCAACAACAACTTCCCATGAAACGAGCGGTGGCCATTTTGCGAATGTAGAAACGATATATGCCCCACCATATCCAAGACCAATTCCGATTAAACCACCTAGAAGCGTTAACATAACGGCTTCAATTAAAAACTGTAATAAAATTTTACTACGCGTTGCTCCAAGTGCTTTACGTATCCCAATTTCACGCGTACGCTCCGTTACAGATACGAGCATGATGTTCATAACTCCAATACCACCAACGACTAATGAAATACCAGCGATACCGCCGATGATCATCGTCATGATATTAGTAACTTTAGAAACATTTTCTTGGAATTCTTTTAAATTCACCAGTTCATATTTACCTGGAATTTCACTTGGCTTACGACTATTTAATACATCAACAGCTTGTTTCCCAGCGGATTCTAAATCGTCTACATTTTTAGCTTGAATTGCGATATTTTGAATATCATCTGTTCCGTATAAAACAGGCCATAACGTAAGGGGGATTAACGCTTCTTCCATTTCAAATCCCATAAACTCATTATCAGATCTATACACACCAATAATTTGCATTGGCTGCCCCTTCATCTCAATAATTTGTCCAACTGGGTTTACGTCCTTAAATAAAGTCTCTTCTGTTTTTGTACTAATCATCACAACGTTATTTGCATGAGAAATATCTGATTCATTTAAAGTACGTCCCTTTACAACCTTTACTTTATTAACTGCAAAATATTCATTATCAAGACCAATAACATTCAGATTTGCTTTTTTATCATTTACATCAAGCACCTCTGAATTCTGGTTTGTCGTAATAACGTGTGAAACATCTTTCACTTGTTTTACTTCCAAAATATCCTCTTCAGTTAACTTTGGTATTTCAAATCCACCCATAGCAAACTCATCATTAATATCTGGTTTAAATTGAATTGGCATAAGGTTATTACCGCCAGAACCTGCGAATTTCGACTTCAACATCGCTTCCCCGCCTTGCCCAATGGCAACGACAGTAATAATAGAACCTACACCAATGATAATACCGAGCATCGTAAGAGCAGATCGCAATTTATGAGCTAAAATAGAAGATAAGGCAATTTTTATACTATCTAGTAAACTCATACTGCACACCTTCTATCTTCTGTAACTTTCCCGTCTCGCAGTACAATACGGCGGGAAGAATAAGCCGCAACCTCTTCTTCATGCGTAACCATAACAATCGTCGTACCTTCTGCATTGAGCTTCGTGAAAATGTCCATAACTTGCTTACCAGACTTCGTATCAAGCGCACCTGTCGGCTCATCGGCCATAATGAACGTTGGATTATTCGCAATCGACCTCGCAATAGCGACACGCTGCTTCTGTCCACCTGATAACTCATTCGGCAAATGATGAACTCTGTCGGATAAACCAACTTTACCAAGTGCTTCCAAAGCCCTTTGACGACGCTCTGCTTTCTTCACGCCACCGTATACGAGCGGAAGTTCAACATTTTCTACTGCTGAAAGACGCGGCAGCAAATTAAAATGCTGGAACACAAAACCGATATATTCATTACGAATTAAAGCAAGCTTTGACTCGTCTGCTGTTAAGATATTCACATCATTCAGCATATATTCGCCTTCTGTTGGACGATCTAAACAACCAATAATATTCATAAGTGTTGATTTACCAGAACCAGACGGTCCCATAATAGAAACAAACTCACCGCTCTGAATTGTTAAACTAATACCATGTAAAATCGGCACTGCCAATTTCCCTTGATAATATGTTTTAGAAATATTATTTAGCGTAATCATTTCTCTTTCACTTCCATTCCGTCATACACGTTGTCGGAAGGATTTTTAACCACCTTTTGCCCCACTGTTACGCCTTCAATAACCTCTGTCCAATCTCCATCATTCGCACCTTTTTTCACATTTTTCTTACTAAGCTTTCCTTTTTCTTCGATATAAACAAATGCATCTTCGCCTTTTTCTACAATGCTCTTACTTGGAACAGCAATCATCGTCTTATTCTCTAAATTTACTTGTAAAGAAACGTGATAACCTGGAGATAAACCATCTTGGCTATCAAGACTTGCCTTATATGTATATTGAGACATATTTTGAGTTCCCTCACCAGCAGCTTGAGCCATCTCCGCACTCGTTGGGAATTCACTTACTTCTGTAATTTTACCTGTCCACTTCTTCTTATTATTTGCTTTCGCAGTTACAGTAAACGTTTGATCCTTTTGAATTTGTGACTTTTGAAGTTCTGTTAAAGTCCCTTGAACTTGGAACGGATCTTTAGAAGCTACTTGTAAGAATGCTTTTCCTTGACCACCTAAAGCTTGGGATGAACTTTGCGCTGCATCTTTATCTAACTTCTGTACAACACCAGCAAAATTACTATAAATCGTAAGTTCTTTCTGTTTTTTATTTAACTCTTCTTTTTGTAACTTTCCTTTTTCCTTCTCAAGGTCAGTTGTTTTTTGTGTCATTTCTAATTCACTTACTTGCTCTTCCATTGGGTCTGTTACTTCTTTCCCAGCCCCGCTATCTTTCACCTTCTTAATTTCTTTCTTCAACGAATCAATCTTCTTTTTCCCTTGATCATAACGCATATCAGCCATCTTCTGATCAAGCTCAGCTTGCTTCATTTGCAGATTAATTTCTTCATTATCATAAGAGAATAATTTCGTTCCCTTTTCTACCTCTTGTCCTTCTTTCACTTCAATATCTTTCACTTTTCCTTTAGTCGGATCTGCATAGAAACTTTCAATATTCCCTGGCTTCACCTGACCAGAAATTAATTTCGTATTATTAAGCTTACGCTCTGTCACTTTCTCAAAACTTACAGCATCTGTCTTCGCTGTGCCTTTCTTCTTACCTTGCATAACAAAAATATTAACTGCTGCAACAATAACAATTAGTGCAATAACCCCGATAATAATCCATTTCTTCTTCTTATTTGGAGTACGAACCGTATTTGGTAACATATTCTCTCTCCTTTTATATCTTATAGTTTAATAGATATTTAATTGTATAAAACTTTCTGAAAATAAATATTCCACTTACATTGTTACACTCATTTTACAAAGTTTTACACAATCATTTATATTGTAACAAAAATTCCAATGATTAGAAATATGACATCTTATCTTTTAAGATAGTTTTAAGGAAAGATTATCCTATAAAAAAAGCGATCCAAAATAATGATTGGATCGCTTTTCCGAATAAACTATTATGCCACTTTAGGACCTTTTCTCTCATGTCCACGTTGAACGATGAATAAGAAGATTGTTGATAAAATACCGCCCGCTAGTAGTAAGATGAAACAGCCATCCCAGCCAGAACGATCAACAATAACACCAATTGCTGCGTTTGCTACAAGACTTCCTCCTACATAACCGAACAAACCACACATACCAACTGTTGTACCTACTGCAAACTTCGGCACTAATTCCATTGCACTTAAACCGATTAAGAATTGTGGTACGTAAATTAAACAACCGATAATAGAAACTGCAATACTTACAACAAGTACGCTAGATGCTTGCCAATATACAACCGTACCTATAACAACTCCGGCCATACTAATAATACATAATGGCATACGTTTCCCTTTAAATAATTTATCACTTAAAAGACCAACGATTAACGAACTTGGAATTGCCATACCTTCAAAGATCGCGTATGCAGCATGTGCTTCTGCTTTTGAAAAACCTTTAACTGTTGTTAAATAAAGTGGAACCCAGTTAATAACACCGAAACGAATTAAGTAAACAAATGCATTCGCAATACATAAATACCAAACGAACTTATTTTTCACTACATATTTCATTAAAATTTCTTTTGGTGACATCTTGTTAGCATTATCTGCTTTTTCAAGATTTTCATAGTCATTACGATACTCATCAATCGGAGGAAGACCTTCCGATTCTGGTGTATCCTTCGCATTAATCCAAACAAGAACTGAAATTACCATTGCGATAATAGCTGGGAAAATAAACACGCCGCCTTGCCAATGGTTTTCACCGAAAATACCTACACCGATTCCGACAAGTGGTGGTACAAGCATTCCGCCAACGTTATGTGAAATATTCCAAATACCTGTTTTCGTACCACGCTCTTTCTTCGAGAACCATTTTGTCATAACGATACTACAAGGTGGTGCTCCCATACCTTGTACAATACCGTTCAGGACAAGTAATGTAACAATCATTCCAAATGAATTTGCAAATCCGAAGCAGATATTTACAAGCCCTGATAAGAATAATCCGACTGCGATAAAGCGCTGGGCAAAAGCTTTATCTGATAAATTCCCCATAAAAAACTTACTAAATCCATAAACAATTGCCATTACTGAACCTAGTAGTCCAATTTGAGCTGTACTAAAACCATATTCTTGTACTAAATACGTACTTGATAACGTAAAGTTACTACGAACTAAATAATAAGCAGCATACCCAACTGAAATTCCAATTAGTACACGAATACGCAGTAATGTATATACTTTAGCAATCATATCCGCTGGTAATCTCTCAATTGCAGGTGCTGGCTTAAGCCATTTAAACATATTTTTTCGTCTCCTTTTCTCACTTTTGAGAGAGACGCTGTCTATTCCATATCTCGATTATTCCACTATTTGATATATTTTGGTTCGTCCTTCTAACTGGCTGGCCTTCTATTTCTTTCTCGTTCTTCGCAAACATCGTTGGTACACCAAACGACACTTTTTCTAGAATATGCCCCGCTTCTTCTGATAAACAATAATCAATAAATAAATCCGCAATAATACCACTCGGCGCACGTTTTAGTTTTGAAATCGCATTGACAGACAAACCTGTTTGCTCAGGTACGTTACTTAAAATCGGAAAGCCTTGTTTTTGAAGCATTCTCTGATCTCCCACGAAATTAATGCCTATCATATATTCACCGCTCGCTACAAGTTCCGCTGGCATATAACCATTCACCGTTACTTCACCAACTTGCCCTGCAAGATTCTTTACATACGCTTTTGCCTCTTCTTCACCTAAAGTATCAATAAGTGATTGAAACAGCGTATATGCTGTACCCGAAACGTTTGGATCTGGCATGACAATCTTTCCAGTGTACGCAGAATGTAATAAATCTTGCCACCTTGATGGATACGGCAGACCAAGCGGCGCTATTTCTTCGTTCCACCGCTCTTTATTAATTGCGATTGCCAATTTCTCCACTTCGTAACCGTACCAATAACCATCTTTATCTTTAACAGTTTTTGAAATACGATTCGCATGCTGACTTGTCACAGGAATAGAAAGATTCTTTTGCTTCATCATTTGATGTGCATCTACTGTGCCACCAATAATAATATCCGCTTTCGGATTTCCAGATTCTTCTTCCACTCTTCGAAGAAGTTCTTCTGTCGAAAGACGAATAAATTCATACGTACATCCACGCGGTTTACAAAATGATGAAAGCAAAGCCTCACCAACCTCCTCACGAGCTGCTACATACGCAACGAGATGACGATCATCCAAAATAGGGAGACCACTTTTATTATATTTAATAGAGGTTGTATCTCGAGAGCAACTAGACATCGCTCCTCCGATTACTAGCAAAAAGAAGAAAAAGGCTACCTTTCTCATGACACATTCTCCTTTACAAAGAAATCTGCTAGGGATCCTTTCATATACATGACATTCCCGTTATTATCACCGAGATATTGCACAACAAAATACGATGGATACACAGAAATCGTAAGAATATCTTCTCGCTCATTCTTAATACGCTTACCTGTTTTATAAGCAGTAATATAAGCGATAGGATCCTTCTGCGATTGCAATAACTTCTGAATTTCTCCGTAATCTGTAATTTGTTTTGCGTATCGAATAGAATCAAATATTTGCGTAAGATTTGTAGTACGTATTACATCCCCTTGCCTCACTACAACTTCCTTTGCCTCTGCAAAGAAATTGCTAATGCGCTCTGGTGTATAATACAGACTTAACAAATACGTTTGAAATGCTGAGATCATCGGATCCGTGCCATTCTTTCCGTATACGTTCGCCTCATACTGGAACAAGTCACCTACTGCAAAAGTACGTTTATGTCCATTCAAGTACGTTACTTCTCCAGTAAATACTTGTTCTTGGCTCTTAGCTTCTCTCGGCTCTATTCGAATTCGGTCAAAGAATGAAACAATCGTATGCAAACGAACTTCATCCGTTACAACAATTTCTCCCCACTTTTCATGCCTTACTTTCACTTCAGTAGGAAGAGATTCATTCACTCTTTGTAAAACAACCTGCTTGTCATCCACAATCCTGATTCGGTTATATATTTGCTTCTCAATAACATAAAACAAAATAAGAGAAACAATAATACAAAAGACAAACATAACAATTTGAAATGATAGCCTTTTCATTTCTGCCTACCTCCAAGATAAAAAAACGTTGTTTCGAAAATACCGCATAATTGTTTCATAAATGTATCATTTAACCGCTTTCAAGTTTTTTATGTCTTCCATCCGTCTCGGAAGTAAAAATGTAATAAATATTGTAGTCCCCATCTCTTCGCTGCTCTCAATTCGCATACTTCCGCCCTGCTTATTCATAATCTCCTGACAAATATACAAACCATAGCCATTCCCGTAACTAGAAGGAAGTACCTTACCTCCTGGAGACTCATTCCACTCCGCAAGCACACCTTCATCTATACCGATACCATCATCATGAACAAAAATCTTCGCCTCATGCTCATTTACAATTACATTCATACGAATTTGCGAGGCATCACTATATTTAATCGCATTATCAAGCACATTTAAGAAAATTTGCTTCGTCTTATCAAAATCCGCAACGACATGTACATCCGTTAACTCATTTATAACTTCAATTTCAAACTGCTGCAAGCGAGGTCTCACAATCGAAATTGCCTCTTCAGCCAAATCCTTAATATTCACAACCGTAGGTGACACTTCAAACGTGCTCGTCCCATACTTCGAAGATTTAAGTAATTCTTCTACAAGTGATAATAGACGCTCACTTTCTACAGTCACATAACGGAGACTCTCCTGAACATCTTCCTTCGATTGTAACTTCGGAATTAAATCGACATAACCGATAATCGCTGTTAGCGGTGTTTTCAGCTCATGTGTAATTCGGTCTAAGAAATCTTTCTGCTTCTCTTTTTCTTCCTTCAGTTGCTTAATGTGCAGTTCAATTCCATCAGCCATCGCATTAAAAGATGCTGAAAGCTGCGCAATTTCCACATACTCATTTAGCTCAATTTTACTTTCATAATCTCCATTCGCAAGCCGATGTGCCATTTGCCTTAATTGATCAATTGGTTTATGAAGAGACTTCGCCAAACGAATCGCAAAGAAAATACCGGCAGCCACTAAACAAAGAGACGTCATTAAAAACGTCCAACTCACATTTGTTAAAACTTCCTTCTCATCCGTTAGCTCATTTATGAAACGAATGCTCCCAATGACATCGTTTCCATAATAAACCGGACTTGAAAACAAAAGAATTGGAGCTGGTTCTCCCTCCTCGAAAACATAAGATTTCTTTCCCTTCAAAGAACTCTCAATGTCGATATTTCGATGAAGTAATGCTCCCTTTTGTGTATCTGCCACAACATCTCCATTCTTCCCAATCATCTGCACACGGACATCCATTCGCTTTGCTAAATAAGAAGCAATTAAAAGCGAATTCGGACCTAGCGTCTCGACTTCCGCTTCCTTCTCTAAATAATTCATCGTATAAATTTGTGCTTCCACACTTAATTTCTCTAAGGAATCTGCCGCATTATGATACACATTCTTCTCCAGTGCAATATACACAACTGCATACAAAAGAACAAGAATTGGAATCAGCAATCCAACTATTCCAAACACCATATTTCGTTTTAAAGACATATCATCACCTTTTAGCAATCAAGCTTATATCCAACACCATAAATCGTCTTAATATACTCCCCACTCTTCCCGAGTTTCTTCCGAAGTCTTTGCACCATAATATCAACCGCTCTCGTATTTCCGATATACTCAAAGCCCCATACTTTCTCAAGTAACTCATCTCTCATAAACACACGCTGAGGATTCGAAACAAACAACTGACATAAATTAAACTCTCGATACGTTAACTGAATTTCTTGCCCACTCACATGTACCTTTCTTTCCTTTGGACAAATTACCAATTCTCCTGCTCGAATCACCCCATGATTAGAAGACACTTCCTCCTTCTTTACACGACGACTCATATTTTTCACACGAAGAATAAGCTCCGCATAATTAAAAGGCTTCGTCACGTAATCGTCTGCACCAAGCTGCAGACCAAGCAATTTATCATTCATCTGACTCTTCGCTGTCAGCATAAGGACCGGAATATCACGATCCTTCTCTCGGAATAAACGTAATAACTCATACCCATCCGTATCAGGAAGCATCACATCTAAAATGAGTACATCTGGCTGCTCATTCCATTTCTCTAAAGCTTCTCTCCCGTCAGCTGCCGTCAATACTTCATATCCTTCCATCTCTAACTGCATCCGAATCAAATTACGAATACTCGATTCATCATCAACTACAAGTATTTTCATCATTCTCCTCCTTCCATCCTGTATTATAGTACAGTTTAGTATAGCAAAAATCATACAAAAAAAGAGAGGGTATTGTCGAACATATGTTGAACGACGATCCCCTCTCTTTTTTATTTTTACTTACTTCTCATAACCATGAGGTTTCTTCTGATGCCAATTCCACGCATGCTCAATAATTGTCTTCACATTTACATGCTCAGGATTCCACCCTAACTTCTCTTTCGCCTTTTGAGAAGAAGCTACTAAACGTGCTGGATCTCCTGCTCGTCTTGGTGCAATCTCTGCTGGAATTTCATGATTCGTAACTTCACGAACTGCATCAACGATTTCTTTCACACTGAAGCCATTACCATTCCCTAAGTTATAGAAATCACTTTCCCCGCCATTTTGTAGATCCTTAAGTCCAAGGAAGTGTGCTCCTACTAAATCATCAACATGAATATAATCACGGATACAAGTACCGTCTGGTGTATTATAATCATCACCAAACATCATAATCTTCTCACGTTGACCTAATGCAACTTGTAAAACAAGAGGTATTAAGTGTGTCTCAGGGCGATGATCCTCACCAATAATGCCACTTGGAGTTGCACCAGCTACATTAAAGTATCTGAAAATCTTATACTTTAAATTAGAAGCTTGGCTATACCAATGAAGCATCTTTTCGATCGCTAACTTCGTCTCTCCATACGTATTCGTTGGATTTGTTACCGTCTCTTCAGTAATAAGATCAACATCTACCTCACCATAAGTAGCCGCAGTAGAAGAGAAGATAAACTTATCTATTTTGAACTCATCCATTACTTCTAGCAAGCAAAGTGCACCATACACATTATTATTATAATATTGAAGAGGTTTCTCCATACTAACGCCAACTAAAGAATCAGCTGCAAAATGCATAACCGCCTCAATATTTTCTTGTTTAAAAACATCTCTTAGAAAACCTTTATCACGAAGGTCCCCTTTATAAAACTTTGCACCCTCTGTAATCGCATCTTCATGCCCAGTTTGTAAATTATCAACTACTACTACAGATAGGCCTTCATCTATTAATTTTTTTACAGCGTGAGAACCGATGTAACCAGCTCCGCCACATACTAAAATTGAAATCATGTTCTTCCTCCTGCTCATATGTTAGAGTCTTATAGTTACTTCCCTATTATAAAAGGTATACGATTCAACGTATACCCTTTGGCACTTGGGAAACCGAACTCCTCTTGTAAGTACGGTAAAATCTCCTTCGTAGTTGCATTTGGCCATGCTTCCCAATGGTCAATATATGCATAACCATTTTACTTCGCAAATTGCTTTAATGCTTCAATTGCTTTCGGATAATTTTTCGCACCATACACTGGGTTTGATGGTTGGATCATAATCGTATTGCCTTTTGCACTACTAGAAAGTTCTCCAACAAATTTTTGTGCATTAGCGACAGAATTTCCATTACCCGTTTTATTATTGTCTGTAATGAACGGTGCTTCAAATAAAATAACATCTGGATTTTCTTTCGCAATATCTTGAGCACGTTTATTCGCAATTAGTTCCTCAGTACTTTCATTCTTATATTCCTTAACCGTCACATTCCATAAACCTTTTCCATAATTGGCATCTAAATTAGATACAAACTTAGACACCCAAGTATCCTTCGCAGGTGAAGAAGCTTCATCACCAACAATAACAATGTTTACTGTCTTCTTATAAGCTGCAGCTTTCTTTAATTTCTCTTTTACTGCATCTGGTAAATTTTTTGCATATGCTTCGTTAAAAGATGCCTTTGCATCTTGCTTTTCTTCTTCCCTTTTCGTCTTCGTATTCTCTACTTTAGTCTTTGTCTTTGTCATTTTCACTTCATTTGTTTGTACTGTTGCATTAACAACCTTCTTATTCCAGTGTATCTTACCACTTACAATAGCAGCTACAAACAATACGAACATAACAAGGACCGTTATTGCTTTCTTACTCATCGATTCACCTTGTCTAATAATCTTACATTATATAATACTAATATAAAGACATAAAAAACAAACCCAGCTCTTTCCAAAAGAGTCGGGTTTATTCGTATTATTACTTATTTTAACTCTAGATGCGTTCTTAATTTATTCGTTAAATCTTGTTTCGCTGCTTCTGGAACATAGTAATACCAAATACCATCAGATGCTTTATGACCATCACCTGGGATTTGAATATCCTCACTATTTTGTAAGCAATCTTTATAATTCTTTTGCATATCAAACATTTGATCTTGCGTTAAGTTTGTTTTCACATTCTTTTGAATCGCTGTTAACACATCACCATAACTTGTAAGTGATGTGAAACTTGCACCCTTTTTAATAACAGCTTGCATCACTTGACGTTGACGCATTTGACGACCGAAGTCACCACGTGGATCTTCTTTACGCATACGAGTGAATGCTAAAGCTTGATCACCTGTTAAATGAATATTTCCCTTTTGGAAGTGCTTTCCTTCAAGAGAGAATTCCAAGTCATTATTTACATCAACACCGCCCACAGCATCAACAATGTCCTTAAATCCTTCCATATTCACTTCTATATAATAGTTAATAGGAATATTTAATAATTTTTCTACTGTCGCAACAGACATATCTACTCCACCGAATGCATAAGCATGGTTAATTTTATCACTTTTTCCTTTTCCAACAATTTCTGTATATGTATCACGAGGGATACTTACTGTCTTCATAGAATTGTTCTTCGGATTTAACGTAATAACCATTAAAGAATCTGAACGACCTTTATCTTCACCACGTTCATCCGCGCCTAATAATAAGATTGAAACAGGCTCAGATTTATTAATTTTCTCTTCTTGTTTATTATTTTGATCACGTTTTAAAGGTTGATGAACTGTATCTAATGTTTTTGAAACTGAGGAATATATATTATAAGCGTAAACTCCTCCACCTATAATCAGTACTCCTATGATTCCTAATATCCAAAATAGAATTTTCTTTTTCATTATCTTACCCTTCTTTCTTAGATTTCCAAAGGAATAAAGTGCCAATTAAATTATACATGGAATTAGCTCTCTTCATCAAATGAAGCTATGTTTCATATCTAACATCTAACTTATATATTTCCTCATATAACCTCTTATCTATACACTAGATAAAACGGAGAATTCCTTTTATTAATACAAAGAAAGCCCAATTGCACAAATAACAATTGGGCTTTCCTTCTCAAACTAAGATTATCTCCCTAAATCTGGATTAGACACAAGCTTCGTATACACAATAAAACGATCTGGTGCGTCACCAATATACTCAAACGGATAGCACGTTGTTAGCGTCAGCGTCTCATAATCAGTTGGAACAATAATTGTTTCATCGTTTGCTCTCGTAATTTTAAAGTCTGTGATTTCATACACAAAATCACCATATGGTGTTGCGAATTTGATTTGATCACCTTTTTTCACATCTTCCAACTTACGAAAACTTGTATTACGGTGTCCACTTAACACAACATTTCCGCCTTGCCCTGGTAACATACTTCCAGAAAAATGTCCAACTCCTGATTTTAACTCTTTCGGATGCGTTCCTTCTACAACAGGAACCTCATATGAAAGAGATGGGAACTTCAGGTCACCCAGTTTCTCCCCTGGATCGGGAATCTTAGACCACATTTGTTTAAACTCTTTTTCCGCTTCCTCTGGCTCATACGATGTAATCACTGTATGAGCTAACAATGTTGTTTGCTTAGTAAGTTCCCAGCCAAAAAAAGCAACAATACCAAGACCTAACAAAATAATGGAAACGGGAATCCCAATGATTACCCATCTCCATTTTGATTTACGTTTATGTACTTTCTTTCTCTTCTTCATAAAATGAATTATGCTTGCTCTGTCTTACGAGCTAATCGCATCGCTGGAACTAATGCAGCTGCACCTAGAAGTACAATTAAGCCACCAATTAACATATACGTTTGTTCATTAGATGCTGTATTTGGCAGTTCAGCATTTGTCATTGGAACAAAGTGACCAGTTGCGTTTAGCTCACGCTTCGCTTCCATCGCAACTTTCAATGCATTTACCATGCTTTTGAAGTTAGCTGCTTGTACCATTTCTCTTGTTGGGTTAATTGTCGCAAGCAGTTTTCCATCTAAATCTTTTAATTGAATTAATAAGTTATTATCCTTACTAATTGTATAGTTTAAAAGATCTAACGACTTCCCACTTTCATCTACAAGTGAAACTTGTAAATGTGCAAGTTTCGCACTATCGAGGAATAAACGAAGCATTTCTACTTTTTGCTCATTCTTTAAACTCATAACATCCTTCGCACCTGAAAGAATTTCACTCACTCGAGCTGCATTTGCATTAATTTGAGCTTGCTCTTGATCAGTTAAGCCCGTCTTTTGTAAATATGCATATAAATAGTCCACGTGATCAAGATTTAAAGTTTTTAATGCACTTACTAGCTTTTGTGAAGCTTCTTTTCCATTCGTATCCGCATGTGCAGCTGGTGCAGCAAACGCTGTTAAGCTAAGACTAAGCGCAGCAACTAATGAACCTTTTTTCATAATGTCTTTGAAATTCATGGTTGTTTCTCCTTTTTATAACAATTTGGTAATTTAAATATATCACGAAGAATCCTATGAGGGATAACTTAAACATGATTTCTCATTATCGGAGTTAGTATAGTCATATGGACACAACTTAGTTAAGTCCTTACAATGGATTTCAAGGAGGAAGTGTCCGTATGACAAACAAGAAATTTAATGAAGACTTTAAAAAAATGGTTGTTGAATTATATCGTTCGGGACAGCCCGTAAAAGAATTAAGCATATACAAGTCAATAATTCCAAAGCATACTCATGAATTATAAAATAAAGTCTTCTTTCAGTAAAAAAGGGTGCCCTTATGACAATGCTCGTATCGAGTCGTTTCATGCCATTTTAAAGAAAGAAGAAGTATATCGTACACAATATGTCACGTTTGAAGAAGTAAATCTAGCACTATTTCAATACATCAAGGGATGTTATAACCGTAAGCGAATCCATAGTAGTATTGGTTATAAAACTCCCCAAGCAATAGAAGATCTAACTAAAGAAGTAGCTTAGATCTTCTATTGTTTGTGTCCAAAATATTGACTCAAATCCACCTTTTTAGTAAAAAACTATTTTGACCATGCTCATTTTAACTTAGCACTTCTTCCCTGTTAGTTATCTGTATACTAATTCCTTAAAACATCCGATTCCTTTTTTATTAATAAAGCTGCAGACTTTTTCTCCCTTGCCAAAATATATCCATAGGTTAACAAATAAAATAAAAAATAATTAGCATTATTTTTCACTCCAAATGAATTATATCCGGAGAGTGCAAAAATAAAAATTATCGCTAATATCTTATACTCTATTCTGCATAGGATAAGAATTAACAAAAGAATGTAGAATAATATAAAATACCCCACATCAAAAAATAAAATAATCCAAGGGTTTTCAGGAATTATAGGGGTATTGTATTGACCGATTATTCGAATATTCTCTGAAGCTCCACCTAAACCCATAATTTGGAATGAAAACAAATGTTTTATAAAATAGTCTATTAACATAAAGCGTGCATCCGTAGAATCACCTGCATTACCAACTCGACTCATCAAAGTAGATCCTAAAGATGTATTAAATGTCAATAAAAATGCAATCCCCATTACACATACAGTGATAAAATATTGCTTAATTTTCTTCGATCCATCCTTGAAACTCTGTCCATTATATAAAAGCACCATAAATGATATAACAAAGATACTTCTTGAACCGGTTAGCAAAATATCGATTACAAATAATAGAAGTAAAGTATACTTTAACTTATTATCCTTAACCCTCATTTGAACAATAATCATTGAAAAAAGGAAGAATACAGCATTATCTAATGGATGTCCAATTATGGTTTTAATTCTGTACCCTTCACGGTATGTTGACTCTAACCATGTCGCATTGCTTGTACTATAAAGTTCTTGAAAAATATTAATTTCTGTAAAATATTCAAAAATCCCTAGTAACCCAATTAATACTGAACAACAAATCATAACATTTACTGCCTTATTGACCTTTTTAATATTAACTTGCTTTTTACAATAAAAAAACAGGAAGAATGCGATAGGCCCAAGATAGTTATGAATTGCTAGTGGTAGTCCATCCATTCCTTTAACAACAAAAGTAACTCCAAAAAATGAAAAGAGTACTAATATACATAACAGAAAAATCTTATCAAAAATTATTTTTTTTGTTAATAAATTTTCTATAAAAAATAGAAAGAAAACAACTAACCAGGCAAGTACAAAAGGATGAATCTTTAATGGATTTAACTCATTATTATTATAAAAATCAAGAAGGAAAAAATCCCCTGTTAAGGCCAAAGCAATACTAAGTACTGGAATTATAAATAAAAAAGGGGTTTCCCGCCCTAAAAATTTTGTTAATAAATAAAAAATAAATCCAAGCAACAAATATATAAAGTATGCATAATAATTTGTTCCCAGTAAAAAAGAAAATGCAATAATGCAAATTAATGGGAGAACCAAATTAATAATAACTTGCTTTAATTTTATTTCCATATTTCCCCTCAACATCTGCTTAATATATTTAACTGAAAAATGTTTCCTTTATAGTATAGGTGTAAAGTGAATTGCACCACTGAACTACTACCCATACCGTATAAGCACCTGAAAATTCATTTATCAAAACACTAAATCAGTTATATATTTAATTATGTTTCAACCAACTACTTGATTGAACTAAACGATATACTTTATCTAGACATTAAGTAAACCATCCATAAAACAGTTAAAAATATTTTTTCCCATTTAAAGTGATGATACTGAATACTCAATGTGTTTTTGCAAACAAAATACAAAAACCTAATTCGAAATCTGCTGGACACAAAGTTCCTACAAGGACAATTCACTCATCTAGACGAATACATTCGATGATACTTAGGCGGCTAATCTAATTTAACATCAAATGTATTTTTCATTGCACTACTCTATAACAATACTTCTTTTCTATAATTTACTTGGTTTCATTAAGAATGTACCTATTTTTATAATTTAAATACATTTTTATTAATATTACCGAATATAATAATCGTGCCAGTGCCACACTAATTGCAGCCCAAATCACTCCAAAAGAAGGTACAGTAAGGAAAATCAAAAGTATAATTAGCCCCATTTGAATATACTTACCTAAAGTAATGAACATTGGTTTTCCTAAGGAATAAATAGCCTGTTCAATAGGAACAATAATAAATCCTAATATTGCCGAAATCAACATTATTTGAAGAATAGTAACAGCCCCTAAATACTTTTCCCCCAGAAAAAATGGGACAATTAGTGGTACTAAAGGTACCATACATAACATGAGGACAGAAACTATTACTGTAGGCTTTATAATTTTTTTAGTTTTGCTCACTACTTCTCGCCCATCTAGCTCTGACATTGTAGGTAGCATTACTTTTCCAAAAGCAAATGGAAGAAATGAAACAATGGCCGATAATTGGAAGGCAGCGTTATAAACTCCAATTTGCTCATAAGTAACCCAAATAGAAATCATAAAGAAATCAATTCTACCTAAAACATTATTAGGTATAGAAATCATTAACATCCACTTTTCATAATGAATAATCTCTTTTAGTAATTTTTTAGGGAAATGTGAAGAAAAGTAAATTTTAATAAATTTAAAATACTTAAATGCAAATGGTAAGGAGATTATAATTGGGATGAAGTATAGAATAAATACATACTTCAATAACAACATATTATTTAATAGTAAACTTAAAACTATAAGTATTAAAGTAAAATACCTAAATATGTTAATCAATGCTCTCAACTTGAATTTTTGAATGGCTTGTAAATAAGTATCATTAACAAATAAAAGTGATTCTCCTATATATCCCACGATTAAATATGGGATATATTGAATTATTTCATCTTTACCTTGGCTAGAAAAAATATGACTGCCAAATAAGATTAATCCTGTAATTACAGTTGCAGTAATAATTATTTTTGTGAAAAAATACAAACCAAATATACTTTGCATTTTCCCTTTATCTCTTGCTGAAAATCTTACTGCTGTATTCTCCATACCAAAATCAAAGAATGCACTACAAAAAGCTACAGTGACAAATACAAATGAATATTTACCATAATCTTCGGGACCAAGTTGCCTAGATAAAATTAAAATACTTATAAAACTCAATGCCTTTGTAATAATACTTTCTAAGAATACGATACTAAGATTTTTGAATAAAGAATGATTGACATACTTGTTTAAATTAACTTTTAAACTTTTCATATAAAAATACCTTTATCTTCATTTTTCATATTTAGTTTGTACATAATCCTCTATAAACTTCGTTATATCTCTGAATCATTTTTTCTAGAGAATATTCACGATTTAAATATTCTAAAGTTCCGTTATTACTCTCATACCGCTGGCGATAATCTTTATCAGTTACTAAATGATATAATTTTTGGGCTAGTTCTTGATGATTTTCCTTTTCAAAATATAAACCATACTCTTCATTTTCTTTTACAATCTCAAGAGGTCCCTCAAGTTTACTAACAACTACCGCACAACCAGCTGCTAAAGCTTCTACTACTACTAATCCAAAACCTTCATATCTAGATGGCAAAACAAAAATATCTACGTCTTTATATAACTTTTCTATATTCTCTACATTGCCTAGAAATTCAACATTTTCTTCTAAATGATATTCTACAATTAAATCATTTAATTCATTAATATGTTTTGGATCTGCCGCGCTTCCAGCAAAAAAGCAATTAAATTTAGCAAACCCATACCGATTCTTTAAAATATTAAGTGCTTTAATTAAAATATCTTGACCTTTTTTTTCTGGTACGATACGAGCGACACAGGCAATATTAAATGCATCTTTATTTCGAACGTTTAACTCTCGGCTACCACCAAACTTTTCAAGGTCTACCCCATTATAAATTAACTTTATTTTTTCTTTTGGAACGTATTTATTCACAACATTATAGACCGTTTTCGAAATAGTAATGTACATATCAACAGGATACTTATTTAATGCTTCATTATATATTTTAGTATCGTGTACAGTAAATACCAATTTTACTTTCATAATTTTCTTAAGCAAATATGCAAACTTTAAACTAAACGTATCATGACAATGAACAACATCAATTTTATTTTTCTTTATAAACTTACACGCTTTATAGATAGTACCTATATTTATAATGGGATTTCTCGTTCCTTCTTTTCTATTACATAATAAAAGGGAGTCTTTATTAAGAATTTCTATATACTCTTGACTCCACCTATCATTTATCACGCAAAGATAATGAGGAATTTCACTGTTTTTCACCATTAAGTCTACAATAATTCGTTCTAAGCCACCGCCAAGAAACAATTCGGAATTCAAATGCATTATTCTCATCCTAATTCTCCTATTCTACTTTAAGTTTAGCCTTTCTTGCTTTAGAATATCCGAATTACATGATATATTTATTCATTTGATTCACAAATACTAAAAATGTAACTACTTGATCTTTTTCAAGTGTACTCCCTTCCCTAAATAAATCTGCACAATCATTTTTTAAAGTCGTATCCTGGATTAAATTAATATTTTCATCATATCTTTCCTCATAAAACTCTTTTAGATATTTATTTGTTCTATACCAATAATCCATCGGATGCATATGATTTTTTGAATTTAATTTTAAACCCAGTTTATTTTTAACTAATTTAATACCTGCTGCTGGAATGCTCGTCCAAGGAACTGGAACTCCCTTCACAGTTATTACTTTTTTGTTTATTTTACCTTTTACTTTTTCATAAATAAAATCTGCAGCTTCCGGATAATATTCGTTTATCCATTTAATATAAATTCTGTGTCCTTTTCTATACTCTAGTGGCAAAGTTAAGCAAAATTCCATAAAATCAATATCTAAAAATGGAGAAATTGTCTCAGTATATTGGAACATAGGCTTTAATCCAGTATTTACTCCTGTAAATCCTCTATTATAAAATTTAAAAACCTCTTGGTCTTCTAAATGAAAAGCCTTATCTACATCGTACTCCACCTTATCAATCAGTTTAGTAGAATATGCTCCTGCGCCTGGTGCAAAACTTTTTCGTTCGCCCTTATCATAAAAAGTTCCAATTATTGCATCGCCAATTTGTCCAGTATGGATTATCCCATATTTATCTAGGTTGATATTACTAACCATACTTAACGTATGGGCAATAGTACAAGCTTGACTCCTCGCCCCCGATATTTTAACTGATTCATCAAAATATTTATAAATATATGTTCCATTGTCTAATGCTTTAAACATCCACTCTGTTTTTAATTTATCAGAAATTTGTTTGGGTATTTTTTCATCCAAGTAATCTGTTTGAGAGAAAGTATAGTTAAGCATATTAGTATATCCCATAGTATGAGCAACCCAGGCGGTCATTCTAGAATCTAATCCACCACTTAATGCTACCAAATGTTTATAACCATACTCTAAATCTTTTTCGAATGCTCTCTTAATTGCATTCTTAAAAAGAACGTCTAATTTTTCCAACGCCTCTGCTTCTGAAATCTCAATAGGCCTATTATTTAAAGTATAGTAACACTTTTTGTCAATTCCACTTGTAGAATACTCAATGTAATGCCCCGGTGTTAACCTATACACATCTTCAAACAAAGTTTCATTACACAACACATGAGAATGCGTCATTAAACTATAAGCAGCATTATGATTAATACGGAATTTTCCACCTGTTTTTTCACAAACTAACTTTATAAGCACTTCAAATTCAGTAGCAAAATAAAGTGTGTTCTCCTTCTCATGAATATGGTAAAAAATCTCTTTATCACCTACATGATTTGTATATAGGGTAAAGAGATTTTCGTCTTTGTTAAGCAAAGCCCCTCCAAAACTTCCTCTAAACTTTTGGAAGAACGTTTTAGGATCTATATTAGACATCTTATTTAGCAACGTCTCTATTCTGTCTTCATTAACATTATATTCTCTATACAAATCGCCCTTATTTAAAATAACACCATCTAAAATGGAGAAATGATTTTGATTTTCTTTAAACATTTTATCTTTTTCAAATTTCTTAATTGTATTTCTGAAAAATTTCCCATATAACAGTGGAGTAGTAATTTTTCTTTCCTCTTCAATTAAATGCTGATTTTCATCGATAATGTCATAAATATTAATATCCTTATCTAATATCTCTTTTTTATTTGAAATAAAGCCAAAAAATCCAGGCACTACGCTCAACTCACTTTAACTAAAATTTTTAGCTATAACTTTTATTAGGGTTTTTTTATAACTTTTTCATATAACGCAACAACATGATCTAACGAATTATAAACATTATATTTTGAACTTATTTTCTCAACATTATGTTCGCTCATTGAATTACTTATTGAATTATCATTCAATAGGTAGATGATTTTATTTTTTAACTCATCTATATCTCCAGGCTTAATAATGAATCCATTTTCCTTCTCAACTACAGAAGGAATAGATCCAACGTCAGTAGATATAACAGGTAACCCATAGCTCATTGCCTCTAAAACAGACATGGGCATACCTTCATTGTACGATGGTAATACATATATAACACTTTTGTGATAAATGTCTTCTATTTTCTTTTCATCTGATACCCAACCAGGAATAATAAACAAATCATCTAAATCTAATTCACTGATTTTTTGCTGAGCTTTTTCAATTTCACCATCACCAGCTAATACAAACTTATATTTACTATCTATTTTTCCTTTTAGTTTCGCACCAACTTCAATCAAATCATATGTACCTTTTCTCTGGGAAAGTACTCCCATTGTTGTGATGTATATTCCTTCTTCGGAATTATTGGACACCTGTTTCGGAAATACGGCATTGTCCAATGACACAACTTCCGTTTTACAGATTGACTCATAATATTCTTTCCACTGTTCTCCTAAAGCTAGTATAACAGTAACTTTATTTAACGTATCTATGATTTGTTCCTTACGTTTATCTGAGCTTTCATTATAAAAATCTTTAAATTGTGACCCATGCATATGTAATATGATAGGAATATTTTTTCGATTCAATAACTGTATAATCTTTCTCTTACGTACAAAACTACCTCTATAAGACATATGAATATGTGCTACATCATACTTACGACTTAATACATTCAGTTGGAAAAATAACTTTATATATTGACCTATAAAGTACATGATATTCACGAAATGATTGCTACCATAATACGTTGGGAAATATTCTAGATTTGTTTTTTTATTAAGGCCAGCTTGCATATAATTTTTCACCACTCTGGTAATCCCACCTGTTACTTTTAAGTGAGATCCGATCATGATAACATTCATTGATTCACCTTTTTTCTGATATTTTTTCTAAATCTCTTTTCCAATAAAATTATTAGGATACATCTTAATTTTTTAATGGAAAATTATACGTTTTCCATTAAAAAATTCTCTAATACACCTATAATGTTTTCGGTATTAGACTCATATTTTCTAAATTTCATATCCTTTACGGACTTTAATGCATTTTCTATTTCACTAACATCAAAAACTCCGTATATTAAATTGGAGTTTTTGAACTGCTCTATTATTTCAAATTGGTGATTGTCTACATGTTCACCATGTTCTACCATTCTAGGGATACCAATAACCTTTTTCTCTTTCTTTACTCCATTAATAATGGATCCTGTTCCTCCATGGGTAACAATTATTTCACTTTTATCTATTAAATTTAGAAATTCTTCCTTATTTAAAAATTTTTGATATGAATAAAAACGTGGTTCATATGTCGAATAACCAATTTGAGCAAATACGTCTTCAGAACTCACTTGTTTTTCTTCAATCAAACGATCAATTTCTTTTAATAGTCTATCAAATTGAAACTTTTGGGAACCTACTGTAATAAAAATCAATATATTCCACCTCCGTACTTTGCGTCAGGATAAAACTCCTTCATATCTTCCCATTGCACTAAAAATAAATCTGCATGCTTATACAATAATTTCCCAGTAATAGTCGGCGAAGTTATCTTAGAAAAGGATTCAATAAATATTAATTTCTTCCTAAACAATTTAGCTAATAGGCACATTGGCACTGTCGCTAATGCACCAGTTGAAATAACAACATCAGGTTTTTCCTTTAATAAAATTATTAAAGTTTGTACAAATAAAATTATTAATTTAAAAAAGAAAGTAAACTCTCTTCTGTTAATTTGAACTACATCATAATGCTTAATATCTCTTGAGTTAAATTGATAATTTGTTTTTTCTGTCAAAATAAAACTTTTATTTTTTTTCATCATGGGATATAACATCATTAATTGCTCTAAATGTCCCCCTGATGAAGCTGCAAAACATATTTTCAAAGCTCTCCCTCTTTCACTGGCTTTTCCTAGAAAATTAGTAAACTGGCGTATTTGCTATTCTTACTTCTATTTACTTTTTATATTAATGAAATCAAACACACACTTGTTTTTTATCAACTGCTCTCCTTCCTATAGAACGATACTTGATATCACTATTTTGAGCATCTTCTATTGCAAAACAGTTTCTACCATCGTATATATTTACTTCTTTCATTTCATTTTTAAATGTTTCTAGCGATATAGATTTTATTTCATCCCACTCTGTTAAAATAAATACAATATCAGTATCTTTAATGGCCTCAATGACTTCGTTCACATATTCTACTGCATCCGGTAATGCTCTCTTTGCATTATCCATTGCAATTGGATCATAAGCTTTTACATGAACCCCCATTTTGACTAGTTCTGGAACAATGACTAAAGATGCTGCCTCACGAATATCATCCGTATTTGGTTTGAAAGCTAATCCCAGTACACCCACTTTTTTTCCGTCCAATGTACCAAAATCTTCTACCGCCTGATCAAGTAACCTACGTTGCTGTTTATTATTAAACTCAATTACTGCGCTCAATAAACTGAAATCATATTCTACATTTTCTGCAATTTTCTTAAGAGCCTTCGTATCTTTAGGGAAGCAAGAACCACCGTATCCGATACCCGCCTTTAAAAATTGATTACCTACACGACTATCTAATCCCATTCCTACCGCTACTTGCTCAACATCTGCCCCTACTTTTTCGCATACGTTAGCAATCTCATTAATAAAACTAATCTTTGTAGCTAAAAATGCATTAGATGCATATTTAATCATTTCTGCACTACAAATATCAGTCTCATATATAGGAATACCAAATGGTTCATTAACCTTACGGATAGTCGCTGATGCCTTTTCACAATCTGATCCAATTACAATTCGATCGCCATTAAATATATCATACACTGCAGATCCTTCACGAAGAAATTCTGGATTTGATACCACTTCAGCTTTAACACCTTCTGATAACAGTTTATTTAATTTGCTTTTAATGTAATGGTTCGTCCCTACAGGTACGGTACTTTTCGTTACCACAATCACGTCCTGTTGAACATTTTGAGAAATTTGTTCTACAACTTGATTAATATAAGTTAAATTTGCAGTTCCATCTTCATTTTCTGGGGTACCTACTGCAATATAAATAATGTTCACTTCTTTAAATGCTTTGAAATGATTAGTAGTAAATCTTAGGCGCCCTGCTGCGATATTTTTCATCATCAAAGTATCTAATTCAGGTTCATAAATAGGTGATTGTCCACTTCTCATTTTTTCTACTTTTTGTTCATCCGTATCTATACAGACAACATTATGTCCCACTTCTGATAGACCGACGCCTGTAACTAACCCTACATAACCAGTTCCTACTACTGCTATATTCATATTAGTGTATCTCCCTTGCAATCATTCTTTTTTGAATACAAGTTAGAGCGTATGCCATAACTTTTTATTAAATATGTATCCTATTGGTAATTCTGATGTATATTCCATGCTATTAGAAAGCATCTTTAGATCCAAATAACACCAAAACTGTTTTAAACATCAATTTAACATCAAACCATAAACTACGATGTTGTATATATGTTAAATCCAGTTCAACCATCTCTTTAAACCCAACACTATTTCTCTCCGTCACTTGCCAAAGCCCTGTACATCCTGGCGTAACAAGTAATCTCTGTTTATCATAAGAGGTATATTCCTTCACTTCTCTTGTAAGAGGTGGCCGTGGCCCAACTAAACTCATCTCACCTTTTAAAACATTTAATAATTGAGGTAATTCATCAATGCTTGTTTTGCGAATAAATTTTCCGATTTTTGTTACACGAGGGTCATCTTTCATTTTAAACATGGCACCCGATACTTCATTATGTTGTAATAAATCTTTTAATTTCTCTTCTGCATCAGTTATCATAGAGCGAAATTTATACATCTCAAATTCTTTCTCATTTTTCCCAACTCGGTTTTGTTTAAAAAAGATTGGACCCTTTGGATCTTCTAACTTAATAAGTAGTGCAATGATAAGAAAAATAGGCGAAAGAAGAATAAGACCACATAACGCACCTACTATATCCATTAAGCGCTTCATAAATAAATATAACCACTTTTGATTTACCTCTTCAGCAGCAAGTAATCCATTTTTCTTGACCGTTTCACCTGATACTTTCATTAAGGCCACTGCTATTCCACCTCACCTTTTATACATATACATTTTCTTTTTGTACAAGCTCATTCATATATTTAATTAATTCGTCTTTTAGCTCATCGTGCTGAAGTGCCATTTCAATCGTCGTCTGAATAAATCCTAATTTCTCGCCAACGTCATAACGTTTACCTTCAAAATCATATGCAAATACACGTTGGATTTCATTTAATCTTTGGATCGCATCCGTTAACTGAATTTCTCCACCGGCCCTTGTTTCTTGATCCTCTAGGAACATAAAAATTTCTGGTGTTAATACATAACGTCCCATAATTGCGAGGTTTGATGGAGCTGTTCCTTGTGTCGGTTTTTCAACAAATCTGCTCACTTGATAACTACGCCCTTTTTGTTCTAGTGGATCGATAATACCATAGCGATGTGTTTCATTTTCTGGAACTGTTTGGACACCAATTACCGATGACTTTGTTGCTTCATATTGATTCATTAATTGACGTAAACACGGTGTTTCCGCTTGAACAATATCATCACCAAGCAATACGGCAAATGGTTCATTCCCAATAAACTTACGTGCACACCATACTGCGTGTCCGAGTCCCTTTGGTTCTTTTTGTCTTATGTAGTGAATGTTAATTTTGGAAGAAGCTTGTACTTTTTCAAGCATTTCATACTTCCCTTTTTCTAATAAGTTCTGTTCCAGTTCAAAGGAATGATCAAAGTGATCTTCGATTGCACGCTTTCCTTTACCAGTTACAATAATAATGTCTTCAATTCCAGATGCAATGGCTTCTTCCACAATGTATTGAATCGTTGGCTTATCAACGATAGGTAACATCTCTCTCGGCATTGCTTTCGTAGCTGGTAAAAACCTTGTCCCCAGTCCAGCAGCTGGAATAATTGCTTTCCTTACTTTTTTCAAATCAGTACCCCAAAGCATTTTTTCATATATATGTATGTAGCGATAACAAAAAACCCTATCTATAGAGTCATATTTATAACCTCATAGGTAGAGTTTCTATCATAAATAAATTATGGGCATCTAACCCTACCTCACATCATGCTTTTGACAACAAACGCGTCTAAGGTAGAAATTTACTCTACCCACAGCATAGCCGAGTGTCTCCATTGATATTGGTTAGGAGGCATCACCAAGTTGTTTTCTCTTTAAAAGAGACCGAATATTTTTTTTCGTCTTATTTTCTCGGGCTCTTCTCGATAAATCATTTTTCCACTTATTAGTTCATACGTATTTTCCTTGAAGTAGTACAATGTAGAACTCCCAAATGTTTTCTCTACTGTTTCATACGCAGCTTGCAAGTGAAAGGACCGCGTTGTTGTGTTATGAGCATCTGATGATATGACATGTGTTAAATGATGCTCAATAAGTTGCAATGAAAACTTATTGATTTTCTTTCCGAACTTCCCTGTGACGCTTCCTGCGGTAATTTGTGTTAGTGCCCCTTGATTGACGAGCTTATACAACACATCGGGGCGTTCAATAATTTCCATATTCCGTTCTGGATGAACTATAACCGGCGTGATCCCTTTCACACGTAATTCATATAACATTTTTTCTGCATAGCGCGGGACATGGTTTGCTGGAAATTCAATTAATATATATTTATCGGTACGATTCAGTGTAACAATACGTCCCAAATCATAGTCTTCTAATAACTCTCCGTACAACCTGATTTCTTGACCAGGTAAAATGGTTAAATTGATATCCTCTTCTTTTAATCTTTCATTTAACTGCTTTACCTGATGAAGAATGCTTTCTGCTAGATTCATATAAACCCCATTTTGGTGATGAGGAGTAGCAACGATTGTATGAATTCCTTCTTCGCATGCTGCCTTTGCCATTGCAATGCTGTCTTCGATTGATTGTGCTCCGTCATCGACATTAGGCAAGATATGACAATGTAAATCAATCATTCTATTTCATCCCCTCTTCACATATTCTTCACATACTGAATACAAGAAGAAAAGATGAATGTTCACCTTTCCTTCTTTTGCATTTAGTTAGAACCGTAATAGTAATATTCGGATCCATTTTGTTCTTTATCATTTAAGACAACGCCAAGTAATTTACCTTTTGCGCTATCTAATGATTGTTTTGCTTTAAGTGCCGCCTCTTTTTCTGTTGCACCACTTCGAATAACAAGTACAGAAGCATCACATTGATTTGCCATAATTTGTGCATCTGTAACTGGTAAGATTGGTGATGAATCAAAAATGACAAGGTCATACGTGCCATAAGCTTCTGAAAGTAAATCTTTCATCGAGCTTGCACCCAGTAATTCCGCTGGATTTGGTGGGATTGGACCACATGGTAAAAATGTTAAATTACCGATTTTCGTTTGTGTCACACATGTTTCTAGTGTTTTACTACGTGTTAATACACTTGTTAAGCCAAATATATTCTCCACTTGCATCATTTGATGTAATGCTGGTTTACGTAAGTCTGCATCGATAAGTAATACTTTCTTACCTTGTTGTGCGAAAACAACTGCAATATTAGCAGCCGTTGTTGTCTTTCCTTCACTTTGATTCGCAGATGTTACGATAAGAGAACGAATCTTCTTATCAATAGATGCAAATTCAATATTTGTTCGTATATTTCGGTATTGCTCTGACACAGATGATTTTGGTTGTTCATATGCAATCAGCTGACGGCGAGCACGTAATATTTTTTTCTTAATAACCAATTGTATGACCCCCTACTCTCTTCGTTGCTGATAAACTACCGCTCTTTGTACCATCTTCCTCCATATGAGAAACGACGCCAAGAACCGGTACACCAAGTAGTTTTTCAATATCTTCTTCTTTTTTCATCGTGTTATCTAAGTACTCTAGTAAGAATGCAATTCCAACAGAAGCCATTAATCCAACAACAAATGCAATTGCTATATTTAACTTTTTATTTGGTTTGATTGGTGACTGACCTTCTGCTACTTCTGCTTTTGATAAGATCGTTACGTTATCAATACTCATAATTTTTGCAATTTCGCTTTTGAATATTTCCGCTGTTGTATTTGCGATATCACGAGCTAGTTTTACATCTTTATCTTGAACTGTAACAGCTATTACTTGTGAATCTTTCTCATTTTCTACATTAATTTTTCCATTTAACTCTTGAGTAGACATGCCTAACTTTAATTCACTCTTCACCTTATCTAAAATTACAGGGCTTTTTACAATGATCTTATATGTATTAGTTAATTGCACATTGGTTTGCACTTCGTTATACTGAATGATTTTCTCATCTTGTTTCTTTTGGTTAACAAGAATTTGCGTCGAAGTCTGATAAATCGGCGTTATAAAGTAGAAACTTACGATCGCGCTTACAAGTGCTGCACCAATCGTAATTACAAGGATCATAACTAATCGTTTTCTTAAAATAGCAAATAACTCTTTCAAACTTATTGTTTCTTCCATGCCTTCCTCCAGCTTTCAATAATTTGTTATAAAAACTTCTGAAAATAAATAATTTGTCAGGTTTTAGGCTGACAAAAAAAATCTGGTATCTAGCCCTAAAGTTGTTTAGCGATAAATAACCATTTAACATATTACAGAACTTACATTAGTATAGCAAGAATGGTTGAGAAAATTGTTGGAGAAATTGACAAATATTATACTGCCGAATATGACGAATTTCGACACAGTTTTTAATGTATAGGTTTTCATTTGTTATATACTGTCGATATATGGGTATTATTAATATTACTAGTGAATATACCATTGATTGATCTGTGTATTTATACTATCCTGTTCATAAAAATCTTACCTTTGTTAATTTTTATTTTGTTTTTTCTTAATCTTTCAATATCTTTTTCAGACTTTAGTTGATAAACTTTTTTCGAAGGTCCCCTATATTTTTTAATCAAACGTTTGTTTAAAAGTAAGAGAACTTACCTATCGACAAATCCTCTTACCTTTCGTCCATTTCTTCATAATTCGCTTCAATAACAATAAAAAAGATGAATGACCATACTCTCTTCATTCATCTCCCAACGTAAAGTTATGTTAACAAATCTTTATTCTTTCTTATCACCAATTGCAAATGTGATTTCAGCTTCACAAGCGATTTCACCATTTACAGTTGCTACTGCTTTTCCTTTTCCAATCGGTCCACGGACACGTGTCATTTCGACTTCTAGACGAAGTTGATCACCTGGGCGAACTTGACGTTTGAAGCGGCAGTTATCAATACCAGCAAAGAATGCAAGGCGACCGCGATTTTCTTCCTTCTTCAGTACCGCAACAGCACCCACCTGCGCTAATGCTTCTACAATTAGAACACCTGGCATCACAGGATAATCTGGAAAGTGTCCATTAAAGTATTCCTCATTTGCCGTTACATTTTTAATCCCAACCGCACGCTTTCCTTCTTCTACTTCTAAAATTTGATCGACTAGTAGAAATGGATAACGATGTGGAATAATTTCTTTAATCTGTTGAATATCTAGCATATCATTCTCTCCTTATATACCAAATTGGTCATACCACCAACACACTGTCCTTATTATCCCATTCTCCATTGTTTTTGTCACGAAAAACAAGAAATGCTTTCTACCCAAAATATCTATTAGGACTATTCATACAAAAAAGATACACCCTTTTCCCTTCGCTAATCGGTATAACAAAATAATAGCAATTAACACGGAGGTTGGAAAAAGGTGTATATCAAAGTTAGGGAGAGAAAATATACATTATTTTCCTCGTATGTCGTATTCATAGCTCATTATAAAGGACAAAAACAAGAAAGAAAAATTCAATATTTACTCCTTTTTACCATCATACCCTTAATTTTCTACAAATTTCTACAAATTTCTTCATTTTTCTTATATTATCTTAAATAGCATATCTAGAAATTAAGATTCGTAATCCAGAACACTATGCTTTATAAAAAAATAAATCTTCGTGGATTAGCCTTTAATAAAAACCCTATAAAATATCATCACAAAAGATACATTTTCATTTTACATAAATGTCCAATATTACATATAAATTCTTTTAAATCTATTTAACGATACATGAAAATAGAGTATAACTAATAAGAAATTGTTACTTTTCCTTGTTTATCTGTTAAATAAGGCATTCCGGAGTATTTGAAAGAAAAATTCAAATGAAATTAAAAGAAATACTTATATAATATTCTTCACTATCTCTCTTTCATTTCCTCAAATCGTTTCCCTTCTTAATTACTTATATAAAATTAGTAGCAATTCAAAATACCAACAATTCATTAGGCACTACCTCTCATTAATCACTGACCATAAAAATGTCTACAAGGTGCTTCAAAATATATTATCACAACTACACTAATAAACCTTTATATACAAAAAGCAGCGAGACCTCTAGTCCTAAAGACGAGGGGTCTCGCTGCTTTTTGTATATGGTATAAATAAAATCAGGTTCCATGTTAAATTATAACACGGATATTTATACATGTATATAGATGGTATATTAATAAGTCACAAAAAGTATTTCTAGTTTTTTTTACTGGTCACACAATTAAATTAAGCTCATATTTCCATAAAAAGACCAGTACACAAATACCAATTATCCCCCAAACCATAAATAATCAAATTGTGTTACCGGCCCGAAAGAAATAAAGGCAGTGTATTCCTTAAATTTATAAAAAATAATTGTGACTAGTCATATTTAAATGTTTACCTTAGCCTGTTGTCCAAGTAGACTACTAAATAAACCACTTTCATCTTTTGCCAGTTGTGCGAAACTACCGTGTTGAATAATTTGTCCTTGATCCATTACAATTACTTGGTCAGCTTTACGTATAGTAGATAGTCTATGTGCAATGACAATAATTGTCATGCTTCCTTTCAATCTTTCCAATGCTTCTTGTATTTTCGCTTCATTTTCAGCATCTAACGCACTTGTTGCCTCATCTAATACTAAAATAGAAGGCTTTCGAAGTATCGCTCTAGCCAGAACAAGACGTTGTCGTTCTCCCCCTGAAAGTTTGACTCCCCTATCGCCAATCAGTGTATCCAATCCTTGCGAGAGCTTGCTAACAAACTCAGCGGAAGCAGAAAATTCCAAAGCTTCCCAAAGCTGCTCCTCACTTGCATTTGGTTCAACCATTCTCAAATTGTCTCTTATACTGGCATTGAATAGAAATGGATCTTGAGGAACATAGCTAATAGATTTCCTCAATGATAATAGGTCCTTACTTGTCAACGGTTTGTTATCTATTAATAACTGACCGCTCTCCGGCTGCATAAGTCCCATTATGATATCAATTAATGTACTCTTTCCAGCACCGGAACGCCCTGAGATAGCCGTCATACAATTTGCAGGAATACGCAAATTAATATCTTTAAGTGAGTACACAGCATTTTCTTTATTGTAGCGGAAAGAGATATTTTGACACTCAATAGATTGTTCTATCTGCATAGGATTTATACAATCATAATCCTGCTCTATATCTTGCAATTCTATACTTTTCTTACACTCTTCCTGTAATTGCAGCAAATCTTTAAAAGCGGGAAGATTCGCTGCAATTTGTTCCATGTTTGATTGTATACCTGCAAATCGTGGCCACAAACGAGAAAATATAAGAATAATTAATAATAATTGCTCCGTTTTCGTCTGAAACAGCTTAACAGATAAAAAGATAAGAATAGCAATGAAAACAGCTGATGCAATTTTATAAAAGAGTTGAGAATTATTTCTCACCTTAATATATGCAAACTGTTCACGTTCCACATCTTCTACCCAATTACGTAACCACATATAACGAGATCGTTCGAGTGTATTGCTCTTAATATCCTTAATTCCATTAAAATGATCAGTTATACCTGCAAGATACGCTTTTGAATTCTCTGAGGTTCGACCACCTAATCTTTTTGATTTTTTAATAAATCTTCGTGAAAGAAAGGCAAGTACCACAGCGCAACATAGTAAAAAAATTGTTATATCTGCCGCTAACCAAAAAGCGAAACCAATCTGTATAAATGTAAACATTAAAGAAGTGAGCAACTGTAAAAATAAATTAGTGCCTGCGCTAACACGCCCTAATTCCGTTGTCAAAGAATTGATAAGATCTGATTTTCTCTTTTTCACAAAAAAACTCCAGTTGGCCTGCAACAATCCACGATAAGTTTCCAATCTCAAATGATTAATAAAACGTATCTGGATTTTTGCATTACGAACTGTTATATTCCTTTGTAAAAGCGCTTGTCCCACGACCAATATAATATATATTCCTAATACAAGTGGTAATCCTAAAGTAGTTGGAAACTCACCTAGGAATCCAAGAACCCCTGAAAGAGGACTTGTCTGTTCATTCATCTTCGCAATACCGCTAATACTTATCATAGGAATTAATAATAAAATGCCGATTCCTTCTACAAGACTGACCAATACCATTCCCATGAGATTAACAATGAGAATGTTTCCAGTAAAAGAGTATAACCGCTTTGTAAAATATAAAATATTTCTCATTTTCACTTCTCCTTACGGTACCTCATTTCCCTCCAAATCCATAAAACCGGCCGCAAAGGGAAATATAAAACATGCAGCTGTTTTGGCAGTGGTAAAGTTTCCACATCCTGAGGATAAGGATACAACCAACTAAGATGAAACAGTAGCTTTTGAGAGCTTGTCTTTAACAAATATAAATATCGCTCATGATATTTTGAAACTTCTTCTGGGACAGGATCTGTATGCAAGTTAATCATACTTTCCAAGTAATATATAGCAAGCTTCGCTAATTGCGTTACCCTTCTCCCTGACATTAATACTTTTGTCTCTTCTTCTATTATAAGAGTATCTAAAAGCTTAGAAGATAAAATAAGGGCCTGACCTACCAGTTGTTTGCATCCGTATTTTTCCAACATAACAATGAGTTCTTTCCAATCTATTTCTTGCCTTACCATACGGTCAATGTCTGTTAACCATCGAAGCCTGGACCAACCATGCCTAGTCCCATGAGTCACAAGAAACATAAACAAATCCTCTCTACCTAAAAAATAGACAGGATAATTTGTGACAGGACTCGTCCTCTTTCGCTCCCATAACTCATCAAAGCGTGGTTCCTTTCCCGGCCCTGGGTGTAGTCGCCAATGAATCTCCAATTTCACCTTACTTATCGGATGCATGTAAGTTGTATGGTGGCGTCTCCACTTCCATTCATTCATAACCGTCGGAAAATCATCCTCTTTGACATAACCATTCTTTACAAGTAATTCGTTCACTTTTCCAAGATCATCTATAGGAACAAGGGCATCCAGATCCCCTGATGTTCGAAGGGAAATATCTCCATATAGATCCGTACCAAGAATAGGGCCCTTCAAAAATAGAAGTCGAAGTTGGTTTTCAGCAAATAATTTACTTACCTTTCCCATTTCTCCACTTAAATGAAGCATATGGAATGTATTCCTTTTAAAATATGTACTTAATACTTGCATAACATTTGATGGAACTAACTGTTTATCAATAGATTTCATTTTTGGATAAATGAACGCATACATACGATGATGCAGCGCCAGTTTCAAAAATTTGTTCCAATCAATATTTATGAACCAGTCTTCCGGGATTTCTTGTATCTCTTTATCTTCCTTCTTTATAATTTCAAGTAACAATTTTAGTTCTTTAGGTAAATGACTCAAATCAAGATTACAACCGGTATACATCTCATTCTCCTTCAAGATTTTTTTACCCTATCCTCTTTGCAAATTTACCAACAACAGTAAATCTCTTCATTTCTTCTACGCCAGTAATATAAAAGGGCCCGCTACGTAACCACGCATGGGCAATCATATTTCCTGTCTCATCTTTCGCGGTCCCTAAGTAAAGGGTACTTTCAATTTGACGCTTCTCCAACATTTTCATTGCAGCGATAGCTTTAACGAGACACTGGCTTTCCCAAAATGTATAACGGCTCATCATATGCACTGCTTGAGAAATTTTCCTTAACGTAATCTTTTCCGATTCATCATAGCTTAAAGACGTTTCTGCCATATGAATTCCTAATATAGGAGCAGCTTTAGAAAACGGTATACTTTTAAGAATACGAGCCCAGCCTAAATAAAAGAAAGCTTCTATAAGTAATAATTTTGTTCCCATATCGAACGACAAGAAAGCTTTGGCTTTATTTATGATATTCATCGATCCTACTCCTAATCTATTAAATCTGGAACGTTCAATTAAAAATCAAAGTTTTTCATCAACCGAGATTAACCCTTCTGCATACAAATGATTTAAGAAAGAGAGTACTTGTTCCTTACATTCTGCCTCTTCAATCATATATCGAGACAATAATATATCAATCACTTGATTGACAGATATTAATTCATTAATTAAACTCCAAATTTCACCACCTATACCTCCTAAGTTATAGTATTTCCCATTATGGATGCTCATCATCACTTTCTCCCCATCCATATCGCTCACTACATTTTCCTGACCTTGTACAACAAAACTGTGTAATGAAATTGTTTGTTTACTACTCATTATTTTTCCTCCTCTTTTAAAGACTCTAGAATTTTGGATACTAAATCATGTGCCGTAAACTTTGAAATAGGACGTCTCAATTGAAACATATCTATTTTGTTTACGATATTTGTAGAATGCATAAAATGCCATTCCATCATCCCCAATCGTGGGATTAATGAATTCCTATATGTATGACGCAGCAATGTGCGTAGTCTCTCCAGTCCTTCAATCTGCTGAAGTTCAACATCCCCATTTTCTACTTTCACTAATTCGAATACACCTGCCAATGGTAATGGTTCCTCGAAAAAGTTAGCTGTAACGGGGACAGCATATTTAGTTTCCCTTTCAAATAATGGCTGATAATGCGCTGTCTCCATTCCAAACTGATCAAGACTCTCTTTCCATAACTTTTGTTGCGGATAAGATGGTGTAACAAAAGGAGTATTATCCTCAGAAAGAGACACAGCAATTACATCATCGCTTAAAAGCTTATAGCCTTTGCTTAAAAGGGCTGATGCAAGAGTTGATTTTCCAGCTCCTGATCTTCCTACAAAAGCATACGCCTTTCCATTGATGGCTATTACACTTCCATGCAGAGGGAGTATTTTTCTCTGCATCAACAATGCCCCCATACAAGTCCCAAGAATATAAAGCCGAATCTTATCTTGATCAGACCCTTTCATAGGTGAAACAATGATTTTTTCTCCATTTTGAATACAAAACGTAGCAGTTTCGGGGATTTGAAACATAATTAATTCTTTTTCAACTACAAACACTGACTTCGGAGAAGATAACTCTCCCCATAATTGGGACAAATCTGCAGTTTCTATTTTTACGTCTACTTCATTTTCGTAATTACTTACTTGAGGCAATTCCGGCAGGGGAATCTCACTTAATAGGGCTAATCCGAAGGCTTTGTAAATCTCTTTCTTTACAGTATGTATCATCTTTCTCACTCCAAATAGTTGAAAAATTGATTAAAAAAACCCTTATACCGTAATTAAACTATATAAGGGCTGTAAAGCATATAAATCTTATTTAAATATTAGTGCATTAGCTGTGGTGAAGAGCGCCTTGCTCATCCTCATCTTCAAAAACTTGGTCAACAAGTCTCTTTCCAGGTCCAGCCATTGTCATGTTGATATCAAGTACTTCTAATACTGGTGATTGCCATTCTTGTTTCATAATTTCACCCCCTTTCAAATATATTTTTTGATAAATCGATAGACAATAAGACTACGCATTAAAATTCTAAAATCTGGATCAAACACGTATTCTACTCGTGGTTCTCCTTGAATTTTCAAAATCGCGCTCTTAATAATCTCCATATTAAAAAAGTTAGAGGCCACTGGGTCTTTACTAAGCTGCTGAAGTTCCTCGATAAACATTTTCCATGAAGGAATCATGCGATGAACCACATCAGCTGCCTGTATTCCCCGCACACGCTGATTTAATCTTACTTTGTCAGGAAGAAATCCTTTTGTGGACCTCCGGACAAGTGCACGATTTAAGCCATTTTGAACAAATTGTTCGAGTGGTAACGATAAACAGAATCGAATTACCCGTAAGTCATTCGTTGGATCATGCCCTTGTAAACCATAACGCAAGGAGAGCTTTGTTCCACTTGTACCCGTTGTATTCCACAAGTTTAGCTGTTCAAAATGTTTCTGCCTTATTTCATATATATTTGGGATAGAAGCCCCTGTTACTTTCACACCATGTTCTTCAAGCTTTCTAAATACATCAGTACGTTTTGCAAGTTCTGGACTAACTAACGTTGGCAGTTCGTATTGCTGTTCCGAGGAAAACATGTTTTTTATCGATGGAAATGCTTTCTCCCCTACGACTTTCAGTATTCTCGATTTTTTGACCCCAACGTTCTTACCATACAAATCAATTTCACGATAAAGCTGCAACCAGCTGAACTTTTTAAGTAAAATCGCATAATAATCTAAAGCTGGCCCCCAAGAGATTGTGAAATTTCCTCTCGCTCCATTTAAGAGCACCCCAATCCCTTGTTGTTGGGCTTTTTCATAAATTCCTTTCACCCAGACGGAATTTTCGAAAAATTTATATGGCATCTCCATAATCTCAAGCCAATCATCAATTTCTGAGAAAGAATTTTCTCCCGGAAAATTCAAATAATTCCCTTTAATATTCCCTACATGTTGTACTGTAGTTTGAATAAATGGCTTTTCATCAGCAATCGTATGACCACGAGTCCAATCAGTAAACCCTTCCGCAGGTACTGAGCTGAATGTATATAATTTTTTGTTCTCTTTTTGCAGGGCTCTCGCAGCAAAGCTAGCAACAGCTCCTGAATCTAATCCCCCACTTAAATGAGAACCAACATTACGATGAGTACGTAACCTTGATGTTACTGCGCTTTCAAATACGTCCCTGAACGCCTCTTCATAATCTTCATTTGATTTGAGTTGCAACTGCTCCTTTACAAATAACGTGTCGTATTTCGCAATACTAACTCTTCCCTTAACTACGGAGATAGTATGAGAAGGCGGGACTTGCTCTATATTTTTATGCACTGTTGAAAATGCATCTATTGTATCAAGCATATTAGGTATCGCTAAATATTCAGCTAACCATTGCTCATTCAATTCCTTCCCGACGTACGGTAAAGAAAACAGCGGTTGTATGCTAGTACAAAAAGCAAATTGATTTTGATTGCGGTAAAAGTAAAAAGTCCGACTTCCTGAAAAATCACGTGCACCAAAGAGCAATTGCTTTCTCTCATCCCAAATCATAAAAGCAAAATCACCAATTAGATACTTTGGTACATGCTCTCCCCACTTTTGATAAGCGAGTAAAATCAACTTACTATCAGGCATCTCTCTTCTATGTACCTTGTCTACTTGCAATCTATCGAATAATTCATTGCGATTATCAATAATAGCATCAGCAGTTATAACCAACTGTGTTTCATAATCATAGTAAGGTAATTGTTCATTAATAGATTCAGATGTTATCCATTTTGCATGGGAGCCAAAAAAAATATTTTCCTTGTGCCATATATCGGTATTGTCACCTGGATAACGAGATAAATCTTTCATGATTCCAATCCTATGTTCAGGCGGTATCGGTTCTCCATTTAAATGATAAATTCCGGTTATTGCACTCATTTTTTCCTCCCACTACGAGACAATTAAGGGAAAACCCGATGGATAAGCAAATTACTAGATATATCAAAAAAATGTTATTAATATACCAGAAAACCCTTTCCTCAAACTACCTCGTTTACGCATAACAGATTTTAAAACCCAATTTTATAGCCTTAAATCTTTTTTCAGTTGAAGTATTCAAGCTTTCAGGCTACCTATCCTATTGTAAACCCTCGCATTTTAATTTTCTCAAAAAAAGAACAAAGGTGTGATTTTCTTAATTCGAATCAAAATATTACCATCTGAATTTTATATAAATAAAAATCACTGAATTTAATATATCAATAAAACGTTTATATTCTTTATAAAGAATATAAACTCAGATTACCATTTCACTATTGCATTGTCAAGTATCTATATACTCAAGAAAACAAATATTTATGTATCTTTTTTAGTAACTGTAAGAACAAATAATACAGTAAAACTTTAATCGGTAGGAGGCTTTACATCCCTACCGACTATTAATCTCATCAATCGAGCTTTTACGAACATTCCATCTATCTTCTAAGTTTCCCTAAAATCTTAAGGTAGTGCTCTTAATGTTCACAAATAGCAGGATAAACATTATATCTTACAAATACACAGGAGAATTTTCATCTTTTTATATTTTGAAAATTTCTGTGCTATGATATTTCATATAATTTATTATTAACCTATTAATTAACGCTGATTTTCATATTTTATGTTCTCTATTACTTCATTCCCCTGCTTATTTAATCAAAACAGGAGAATAACCTTTTTATATTTATACCATTTTCACAAAAGGGATGATATAATATGCGTTTACCACTAATAATGCTAGCAAAGAATATAATTCGCATTTACCACAAGATTATGTACGCTTACTATTTCACTCTTTATAGGGATTGCCGTGACTTTCATTCAAAAAAAATTTTTTTCCGTAAAATGAAATTTCACAAAAACGGCACTGACTGAGATATTAAATCCTCCTAGTTCATTAACGCCTTTCTTAATTGAAGCTCTTTCTATTTTTTATCTTTACATGCTAGCACTTACCGTCAATATATTCTTAATACATGTAATAACTCTTGTCTGATCTTTTTCTGTCATACCTGATCCAGATGGAAGACATAGACCGGTTTCAAATAGTTTTCTAGCAATATCTTCACGTTCACTATGAGAATAATAAGTTATTCCCTCAAATAGCGGTTGCATATGAAGAGGTTTCCAAACAGGACGCGCCTCAATGTTTTCATTTTCCAGTTGTTTCAGTAATGCCTGAATCGATACTCCTGTTTTTTCTTCATCTACAGTAAGAACTGTAAGCCATCGGTTTGAATAGGTATCCTCTAACTCAGGCATAAACTGTACCCCTGGAATATGAGATAATTCTTGATAGTACCTATCAAATATTTTTCTCCTTGCCTGTACTCTATCTCGTAAGACTTGCAGCTGCGCCCTACCTACACCCGCTAAAATATTACTCATACGATAATTATATCCAACCTCACTATGTTGGTAGTGTGGAGCCGGATCTCTTGCTTGGGTAGCTAAAAATCTTGCTTTTCTCAATGCTTCGACATCATTCGAAACAAGCATACCTCCACCTGAGGTTGTAATGATTTTATTGCCATTGAATGAATAAACACCGAATTTTCCGAATGTTCCACTCGCTTTACCTTTGTAGGAAGAACCAAGTGATTCCGCTGCATCTTCTACTACTGGAACATTATATGTATTACATAACGAAAGAATCTCATCCATTTTAGCGCTTTGTCCATATAGATTCACAACAATTACTGCTTTCGGAAGTACCCCTTTCTCTTTTGCATCACGTAATGCACATTCTAAAGCCTGCGGTGACATATTCCATGTTTCAGGCTCTGAATCAATAAATACTGGTGTAGCCCCTAAATATAAAATTGGATTTGCGCTCGCTATAAAAGTAAGACTTGAACAAAACACCGTATCTACATCTCTTACATCCAGTAAGCGAAGTGCCAAATGGATAGCAGAGGTTCCTGAACTAACTGCAGCCGCATCAAGAACTCCAACATGGGATGAAAGTTCACTTTCAAACGCATCTACATTTGGACCAAGTGGAGCAATCCAATTCATATCAAATGCTTCCCCTATATATTTTTGTTCATTACCGCTCATATGTGGAGCGGAGAGATAGATTCTTGTTTTTTCCTGTGAGTATACCACTTTAAACACTCTCCTATAATTCTTTTTTTATTACTCTAGCTGGAATACCAACTGCCTTACAATTCGCTACAATGTCACGGATCACTGTTGCTCCGGCACCGATAACGGACCAATCGCCAATTGTAATATTTGGAATCACATTAACTCCTGCTCCTATATGTACTCCTGTTCCTACAGTAACGGATCCTGTAAGCACTGCATTTGGGGAAATATGTGCAAAATCATTTATCTTATTATCATGTTCAATAATAGCGCCTGAATTGACAATAACGTGATTCCCAATTTCAACATCTGCATTAACAATTGCACCTGGCATAATAACCGTACCAGCTCCAATCTTTGCACTTAAACTAACAATAGATTGTTTATGTATAAGCGTCGCATAGCGATGACTGGGAATCTCTAACTGCTCCATAATTATCTTTCTTGTTCTGTTATTCCCTATAGCTATCACTAACTTTGTATCTACATGCTCATCCATTAACTTTACAGCTGCAGAAATAGGTCCAAAATAGACACCATCCTCAATTTTCAACTCTTTATACACATCATCTAATTGCGCAATGATTTCATAATTTCCATACGATAGGATAATATCTCGGATTACTTTACTATGACCACCTGCCCCAATCATAATTATTTGCATCCATCTCACCTCCTCAAGAATTCTTTGTACCATTAAATTTTTCCACAGTTACATGCCCAACTTGATTGATTCCTTCTGACTTAAATACTTTCTTTACCGTTAACAACAAAATTTTCATATCAAGCCAAAAAGTCCGTTTTTTTGCATACCATACATCAAAACCAAATTTTTCCTCCCAAGAAATCGCGTTTCTGCCATTTACTTGGGCCCATCCCGTAATCCCTGGTCTGACATTATGTCGCTTGGCCTGCTCTTCTGTGTATAGTTCCAAATACTCCATCAATAATGGTCTTGGACCTACCAAACTTAGGTCCCCTTTTATAACATTAAACAACTGTGGCAATTCATCTAAACTATATTTTCTCAGAAACCCTCCGAAACGGGTAAACCTTACATCATCAGGCAACGCATTCCCCTCACTATCCTTCTCGTCAGTCATAGTTCTAAACTTATAAAGAAAAAAAGGGACACCATGCAATCCCGGGCGTTGCTGCTTAAATATGATAGGGGAACCCAACTTAATTCTAACTAAAACAGCCACTATTATAATAAGAGGTAAAAGAAACACCAATAATGACAAAGAAACGAACAAATCGAAAAGTCTTTTCATATATAATCATACTCCTAATTTGGTTTATGTATTAACCTCTACTCCATAACTGCCTAAAACTTCTATCTTCATAAAAAGCAGCCCCATTCATAGTTGAAAAATAACGAATTGATTTACTTTTTTATTTAAGGACATGTCATGCAAAATATTTAATTAAAATACTCAGTAATAAGAACACCACCATATTCAACAGAACATAGTGGTGTTTCATTTCTAAAAGATTCTTAATATTTTCCTTTTATTTACTTGCTCTTACTTTAAAGCATTATAATTTTGTGTCAATTCATTAGGCGCTGGTGCTCGATGGATTGGGTTAGTAACGGGATTATAGAAATGTAGATTTCAAATTAAAAAGTGCCCTTTTTGTTTGACTGAATTTTCACCCTCAGGTTTCCCATTATACTTTTAACAACTCCAAATAAATACTTAAATTCATCTGTCTTATAAAAAATAAATACATAAATAGCATTTGGAATTATTAAACAAATCATCCCTCTTAATATTAATGCTAGTAATCCATTATACGGAATAAGACCACATATTAAACTTGTGATAACGCAAGCTCCTAGCCCTATCATCACATAGTAAGTATATTTTAAAAAATAATCCCTAACCGGTTTACGAAATACTTTCTTATATACTAAATAAGGAGCAATCCAAAATGGAACCACTAGTGTACTTATAAGTGTTCCAATAAAGACACCTGTTATACCCATATATTGCACCAAGACAATAGAAGCCACCAGATTTACGGCAGCCTCTAAAAAGGGAGCATACCTATCTTCATGAAAAATCCCTGATGTTGTTTTGACCATAGATATAGAACGTCTCATTCCTGATACATAAAAATTTATCATTAATATAATTAATACACTTATATCCATAATAAATTTCGAACCAATCCATAAAGTAATAAAGGGTTGCATTATAATATATAAAAATATGGAAAAAAATGAGTATATCCAAAAATTACAAAGCATAGTAATCTTAAATATGCTATAAATTTTTTCATCGCTTTCTTTTGCAACCAAATTCCCTACACTATGATTAATATTATCAAAGATTTGATTTATAAAGGTTCTACAAATGTTAATTAACATATAATAATTTGAATACAATCCAACAGCTGTAACACTGACAAAAGACGCAATTAACATGTTATCAGTACCAAAGACAATATATCCACCTATATTATGTAGCACTAAAGCCTTTACATTTTTAACAATATTACTTTTGGTTTCACTATCTAATTTGCTTGCTGCTTTATTTTTTAAAAATGGGTACATCTTATCTACCAATATAGCCAAGAACGCAGAGGTACTAATTGTTATAATAATATCGATTATTAGATATAAAATATAACTATGCGTAAAGTATAAAATTCCTATTTTAACGCAAGTAGATATAATAGATGAGATAGAATAAATCCCTGTAACAATATATCCCTTTTGACATACATTTAAAAATGAGGTTTTATAAGAAAATAGATAAGATGAAGCTGTATTAATTAAAAATATAATATAAATAAAATGAATATTGTCTACCTTTGCATCTTTAGCGATATATCCAAGAAAAGGTAATAAAAGTAATCCTAGTAACAATACTATTAAAGCTATTGCCATATATGCCTTTCTATAAAAATTCATAAGCATATTGATTCTATCCTGATTATTTTCTGCCACTGGTTTATATAGATTATATATGATAGCAGATCCTATTCCTGCTTCAGCTAAAGATAACATTCCTAATATATTAGTAAATAATCCATTTACCCCCAGATACTCAACACCTAAATAAGTAATAAATATGGTTCTGGAAGCAAAACTTAGTAACGTAATAATAACTTGACTACCTATACCGGCTGATATATTAATTATTGAATTTTTAACTCTCATTTTTCCTCCCACTTCAGAAAGTATGAAAACACTTTCAATCAAAGAGTATTACCTGATTTCTCTTTTATATGCTGCAACTATTAAAGGGTACACTTTAAACTTTATTGCTAAATAATATATATACTCCTTAAAGTTATTGCATCGATATGAAAAACCAATTCCTTTTACACTATCTGAGAACATTTCATAATTCACTATTCTACGAAAAGCATTATTAACATCCACATTAGGATCGCTTTTTAAATTATTAACCAACAGTCTATATATGTGATTTATATAATAATTAGCCATATCTTTTTTAAATTGCTTATCGTGTAGTAAACCAAATTCTTGTGAAAGTTGTCTTCTCATTTGATATTGTAAAACTAAACTGTTCTCTAAATTTGGTTTATACGGAACCCTCATTAAGCTATTTGGATTATTAATAGTATAAAAATAAAGAACTTCTGAGATTGCACATACCCTTTGTGAGTGCAATAAAAACTCTAAATTAAAAATAACATCTTCTCCAATAAACACTTGTTCATTAAATCTGATGTTTTTTTCTTTTATAATGCTTAAATTGTATATATACCTCCATGCAAAGCATAGATCATTCTTGGAATGAACATTTGGAGAGCTCAGTACAAAATCCCTCCCGTTCATAACAGTATCTAATTTGAAGTTAGGAATAATACTATTATTATTTGGAACAGTTTTGTATCCACATATTACAGCATCACACTTTTCATCTTCTGCAATACCATATAACCTAGTAAAATAGTTTTCGCTTACCTCATCATCGGGATCTATAAACACTATATACTTCCCTGTAGCAGCTTCGATCCCTGCATTTCTTGCGCTACTCACTCCTCCATTTTCTTTATAGATTACTTTAATTCTATTATCCTTTTCTAAATATTCTCCACATATTTCACCACATTTATCTGTTGAACCGTCATTGACTAAAACTAATTCAATATTGACGAAAGGCTGTTTTAAAACACTTTCAATACATCTAGCTAACCATTTTTCCACATTATATATGGGAACAATAACACTTATTAATTCATGCAATCCTTTCACCCCTACATTACTTACATAAGTTAAACCCTCACGCCTATCTTATTACAGCTTTAATTTCGTTTAAATATTTCTCATCTTGAATATCGCCCACATTTTGTCCAGCACCTGCTTCACATACGTACTTATTTTCAATTTTGATTTTAGTTTTTGCTTGTCTTAAAAACCATTCGTATTCAATATCCACATGCCCTATATCAATTGCTTGATATCCCTCTTTATACAAATCATATGCTAATATAGTAGCAGTAGGCCCTATTGCTAATAGAATCAATTTAGATTTATTATTTTTTTTTGCTGCTGTTAAGATTTTATTGTAATGTAAGAATGCGTGCTCCTCTGGTACTAAAATCCTTTCAATTGATTTAGCATTGTCAAACAGATCATTTCCAATACCTAATCTACTCTTACTGCCTTCTATTAAAACTATATCCCTATCTTTCCATATTAATTTTAATAATATAAACCATTCTTTACATTTTGACTTATCTCGAAAGGGATAATAGAATCTCGATATAAAGGAATTATAATATACTTTTCCCTTCTTCAAATCTTTATACCACTTTAATCTATATTTTGCAGTATGAAGACTCCAATAATCCTTTGGTTCATCTGCATATTTTGATAAATCTTGAAAAACATCTGGTAAACAAACTAAGAACTTCTCATCTTCACTTAGCAATATTTCTTTTAATCTTTTTGATAACAAATGATCCGCCCGTTGGAATGTTATATCTAGATTATGAATTAATTTAAATTCACCATCACCATACCTGGCTACGGAAGCTTTATCATGAATAATTTTTTTTAAAGTTTCATCTATAGATTGAATTCTAGGAGGCTTGAAAAAGCACTTCGTGAATCGATCTTTTATGATAGTTAATCGATTCAAACTCTGAATTTTCACATCAACCAATTTATTCCAAATAAAAACTAACATACTTTTTATTTTTATTTGTACCATACCAAGCTCCTTTCTAATACTTTTCTCGATAGAGCATTAGATTATCTTTCCTCTTTTTCTTAAGAAAATTACTCTTATCCCTCTATTCACATCTTACATAATATTTATTCTTATTATTTCCCAATTTTTCAACTAGCCTTTTTTCTCAATGAAATATCGCCTCTAGAATTTTCAGCGGCAAGTTTCCGGCCTATTTTTATTGATGGAATTTCAATAAATTTATAACATAAGACCGACGCAACCATAGTAAATATGAAAGAAATTAATAAAATTAAAGGCACTGATATCTTTCCATAGAAAATATGAACTGTTGTTAATAGAACAATTGGATGTACTAAATAAAGACTATATGATATTTCCCCTATAAATTGTACTGGTTTAATCAGTAATAATTTAGAAAATAGTTTTGAACTTAGGGCGGATAGAATAATTAAAACTGCGCCAAAACATATATACCAATCGATGATGATAAGATACAACTCATAATCAATTTCACCAATTAGTTTGGAAAGTAACATAAATGGGATACGTGGATAGCTAAAAAATAAAAGACCTAAAGGCAATAATAGATATTTTACTTTTAAATTAATAATTTTACTCACTAAATATTCTCTGTTTTTAGCTAGTAGTGCACCAATAATAAACATTGAGCTATAATGTAATGTGATAAAGTAATTGGTGGATACTGGAATATTAAATTCGCTTGGAATGTTCTTCATTAATAAATAACCAATAACTGATAAAAACATCGCTATCCCAATACTTACTTTCCAGTTTACTCTAAGTAAAAGAAAAATAATTAAAGGAAACACTATGGAAATTCGCATCTCGTGAACTAATGACCAAATCACCATAATAAACGCATCAGAATTAAATTCTCTCAAGAATAAAATATGATCCATTACTCTATTAAAAGAAACTTCTATGTTCCATGAACCCCATTGTACCAAACCGGGAATAGTACCAATTTTAGAATGAATCCCCAATTTAATTCCTATTGCAATAAAAAGAATCACAATATAAGGAATATAAATCCTACAAACTCTTTTAATAAGATACTTTAAATAATTAAATTTCGTCCCTTTATAAAAAGGCAAGGATAGAACAAATCCACTTAACACAAAAAATATAATAACAGCCGAATGACCTTGCCATAATATAGAAAAATAGGCCCCAAATGTTGAATACATTACCTTTTTACCTAATATCGGAAATAATGCTAAGAAGTGTCCTAATAGAACAATGATTGCAGCAATACCCCGAAGGGAATCCAATTCTTTATAACGTCTCGTCATAATTCTTCCCTCTGTTCTAAAATGAAATTTATTAATCTAACTATTAAAATTTAGTCATCCTCCTTATAAGGATGACTAAATTTTATAATTATTACGTAAATTAATTAATCTAATACAAAACCCTTGTGTGAATGGCAATATATCGAATAACGTAGAATATACACCTATATCCTTCGTATCACCTTGAGAGAAGTCAACCGCTCCGTTTCTTCTTGTCACTCCCATCAAATAACCGATAGCTTTATCTGCACTTTCCAAACATTCCTTTGAAATATCCTCTATCTTTGCTGCATTCAACATAAACCACCCCAGTGTGGATGTAGCGGAGGAATCTGGTCCGCATTCGTTCCTGGTTACAGTCCAATTCCAATTGCCTTGTTGTTGAAATTTCATCGTAGCTTTTGCAAATTTACGTACACTTTCTTCTAATACAGGTTTATAGCTGTTGTTTTCCGGTAATTCATTCCACGTATCTATAAGACCTATAGCAAACCATCCAAGACCTCTTCCCCAGCCATATAAACCTAGAGGAACTTTATCTTCTAATCTATAAGCATGGCATGGTATATGACTTAAGTTTAACATTCCATATGTTTCATATTCTTTAATCTGCTTTACAGCCAAATCTATACACTCACTTTTGTTATACCTAATGCCGTAAGTCACTAAGAATGGACATATGAAACCAATGGTATCTACGTATCGATACCCCTTCATAAACTTTCTATATTCTATCGTACCATCCTCACCTATATGCTCTTGTATCATTTCCCAAGTAGCATCCAAGGCTTTTTTATATTTATCTATATCCTCAAAATCCAGCTTCATGATCGCATAAGCAAGTATTGCTCCATCTACATACTGAGGTTTGTGCACCCACTGACCATTATGATCAAATTTAGAGTTCAAAAACTTCGTAATTTCATGTTTCACTGCTTTGTCATCGTTATATTTCAGGTATTCAGATAACCCTAATAGTAAAGATGCTTCTTGCCAATGCTGTATAGCACTTTTCGTATAATTTCCTTTCAACATATCAATTGCTATTAATCTTGTGTTATCAGTTACCTTAATCTTTGGTGTTTTATTTAGCCACTTAACACCTATATGAGTGATTGACTGATTCCATAAGCTTTTATCCGTATATCTCCCTATTTTTATTCTTCCCAACCAATTCTTTCCTATAGGAATGAAATCAATCACTACAATAATTGCGATTACAGCAAGTAACACAAGGCACGCTGCCTGTATAACCATATAATTATGTCCTTTCTATACTACTTAAATAATGTATATAATTTTTTTATCTCCGACTCGGTTCCTAGCTCTTCATCTGATAAGTTCTTTATTAACTTATTTCTTAATTCTTCATTATGTATTAATTTCTTAATTCCCTCCGAAAGTGAGTGAGCATCCATGTCTATAATCAGCCCATTTTCTTCATTTTTAATTTGATCTTTAGCTGTACTGAAATTTGTTACCATTATTGGTTTATGCAGTATTTTTGCTTCGTCTATTGCGATAGATTTTCCTTCGAACCTGGATGGTTGTACATATATATCTGCTTCTCTTATATACGGATAGGGATTTTCTTTCAGTCCTAACAGTAAAAAATGATCTTGAAGGTGATTTTCTTCTATCATTTTTTCTAACTTACCTCGCCCTTCCCCTTCTCCAATGATATACCACTTTATTTCATATCCATCTCCAACCAGATTCTTACATGCTTCTATAGCCAAATCAAATCCCTTTTCATGACTTAGCCTTCCTACAGAAACAAGCTTTACCCCTTTACGCTCTAGATCTACCTTTTCCTGTGACATTTTATTTATCGTACTTGGAGATACGATGTTATGAATAACACCTATTTTGTCGTTATATATAGAAAATCTTTGTTTTAAAACATTGGCACATTCCTCAGACACCGTCACTATATGATCCAATGAACGAAAATAACCCATATCAATGTTAGGATCCATTCCTAATTTGTCATAATCAGTGTGTATAAAACCAATTTTCTTATTCGCATTTACTTTGTCTATACAAAAGTAAACTGGGTTCTTTTCTAAGTACCCAATCGCTACATCATACTTTTTACTTATATTCTGTAAAGATTTTGATAGATATCGCCATACTCTCTGTTCACAACGGGCTTTGTTTTTTTCACTTTTAAATATGTAACCTGCACAAACCCTTGATAAGGCTATATCTAGTCTTCCTTGTCGCAAGCATTTCATGACAGCTGCTTTTATCGGCATATCAAACAACTGATACTCAGAAGGTTCTTCCAATACATTCACTTGTTTAGGGATTTTATTAAGGAATAAACCTTCATGCTTAAATAAAAATAAATCCACATTATAGCGAGAGTAATCCATCGTATTCAACAGAGAGATTAATGACTTCTCAGCCCCACCGCAGTTCAAATTATTGATAACAAATAATACGTCTTTTTTCATAATAATCACCTTTTAAAGAATTCCGTAGAGCTTATTTATTTCTTTTTCGGTTCCTAACTTTTCTGTAGATAAATTATTTACGATTCTTTCCCTTAATTCTATATCTTTGATAAGCCTTTCAATTTCAGTTGCTATTCCTTCTTCAGACATCTCAGTAATAATTCCGTTTATTCCATGATTTATTTGATCTTTTGCAGTTTCAAAGTTGGTCACCACTATCGGTTTATGCAATATTTTTGCTTCATCAATTGCTATAGACTTACCTTCATATCTAGATGGTTGCACATATATATCTGCTTTTCGTATATAAGGATAGGGATTTTCTCGAACCCCCAAAATTGTAAAATGGTTTGATAGATGATGATCTTCTATTAAACGTTCTAATACATCTTTTTCATTTCCATCCCCTAATACGTACCACTTTATCTTGTATCCTTTTTCAAGAAGTAACTTGCAAGATTTCACCGCTAAATCTAAACCCTTTTCATGACTTAATCTGGCGACAGTAATAATATTGGTATAATGTCTATCAAACAAACTGTCATCTTCTATATCTTCTTTAGATAAATCATATATAATGCTAGGAGCTACTATATTATATATAATCGTAACTTTATTTTTTAGTTGTGGAAAATTTTCTTGTAACGATTTTGCACACTCTTCTGAAACCGTTATTAGATTATCTAGTTGTTCAAAATATGAGTTATCGAACTGGCAATCCATACCTGAATTCGAGTAATTTGTATGTATCCATCCAGCCTTTTTTTTGGCATTGACTTTATCAACTACGAAGTATATTGAAGACTTTTCAAGATAGCCTATCGCTGCATCATACTCTTTTTCTAACACTTCAAATGACTTACTTTGATATTCCCATGTATACTGTTCTGAAATTGCAGCTTCCCTTATCAATCTATTTTTAATAGTGAACATCAATCTTGAATATGCTAAATCAATTTGTCTATTCTTTAAAAAGCCCATTATTGAATTTTTAAGGCTAGATGCAAATATTTTATAATCACTTGGCAGATCTAATATATTTACCTCTCTTGGTATCGAATTTATGAATATTCCTGTTTTATTAAACAAAAATAAATCTACATCATATAAACTGTAATCTATCTGAGATAGTAAATTTATCAAGCTTTTTTCTCCACCACCAGCAGATAAACTAGGCATAACAAATAGTAGTTTTTTTTTCATAATGTACCCCAAATTACTTAGACAATTCTTTCAAATATTCTACTGCTTTGTAAGACATTTTCTTTATATTAGGTATAGATTGTTGTAACTTTTGTTTTATTTCCTCTTCCTCTCGTACCATCTCATCAAATCTTGCTTTTAATTTATTACTATCAGATATCTCCTCTATATCTAAAACTAATTTTTCTTCCCCAAATATATCTTTAGATATCCCTTTGGACTTTACACTATATCCCAATACCATAGTCGGAATAAAACTAGAGTAAGCAGCTATAGTTGCATGCGTTCGAGCTCCTATAAAGAAACGCATTCTAGCTATATACCCCTTATACTGTATTGCATTTAAGTTATCTGGTAACAGAATCACTCTGCCTGTGTCCTTAAATTCTTGGTAATATTTGTAGAGAACTTCGTAATCATTGTTCCCATCTTCAATAACGTGAGGTGTAAGAGCAATCGTCATATCTGTAGTATTTAATATATGATTAACTAACTCTCTTACCGCGACTTGAGAATTCTCATTTCTATTCCATACAAGCGGGCTAAAATTAAGACCCATTGTATTTCCTTCCTGCCATCCATTAGGCAACTCCAATTCTTCTTTTTCCATTGTAAACGCAGCATCAGCACACAATTGAACATTATTTAATCCTTGTTTTTTTAACATATTATAGGTAAGACTTTCGCGTGCTAATATTAAATCAAAGAGCTTTAGATCTTCCAACTTTCTTTCAGACATATCCTCTTCTCCTATAGAACATCCCCATAGTACTAGCTTTTTCCCCTGCATTTTTACTCTTCTATCAATCTCATACCACCCAGGTTGCTCTCCATAGCAATAATTATCCCCTCCGATAGATAAACATACATCGGAACTTTTTATATGCTTTATTATGTTATGATGAATTTTCCCTAATGCATAAGACTCATCGTTAAAGAGTTTTACTTTAACTGAGGACAATAACCAATCATATGAATATTTTTTCAGACTGCGGCTAGAACCATCATATATATAATCTAACTTATTGATTACCTTATCTGTTTCAGGTCTATCTGATGCCAAACATACTTTTGCTCCATCTATTTTTTCTTTTATAATATTTGCAGAAGCTCGAACTATCGCTTCGCACCCTCTATTCAAACTGCCCCCATGGGCAAACATCATAAACTTCACACTAAATTCCTCCAGTTTTATTTATTTCTAAGCCTGCTGTAAGAGACTGCGAAGTATAACCCCACAGTAGATTTTCTTTTAATCATATTTATTAAAAATTTCTCATATCTACCAAGCTTGCTATAAGTTACTTCACAATATAGTGGCAATGCCTCTCTAACATATTGATTACATATCATTTTTTTTATGTATTCATATCTCTCACTAAACCGTATTTCCTTAGACGGTTCAAAATAAATATATACGTAGGAAATTACACTATTTATAAACTTTCTTGATTTCAATTCACGTATCTTTGCCTTATCGACCTTTTCGATGTAAATTTTCGGTAGTTCCATGTTATATACTTCCACAGCTCGCTTGAAATAATCTTTTTTTGAGATATCCCGAGTTGCGCTACCCGCTACATCCCTATAATAATACCCCGTATAATCTATATATTTCATATTAGTTGCATTACTAAAAAATTGAATATTAAACATTCCATCTTCTCCTAATGCAACCTTCTCTGGAAACTTCACATTATTTTTCGTTATTATGCTATTTTTATAAATTTTGTTTACAGCAGTATTTAAATTATCGCTTTTAAGAAAATAGGGTAATATCTCTTTATTTATATATTCTTTTTCCAGAACAATATTAATTGGAAATGGATATTCAATTGTTACCTTATGCCCTTCAATCTCACTTCTTAAATTTGATATAATTACATCACAATTGCTTTGTTTTGCTGAATTATACAGAGTTTCATACATATCCGCTTCTACATAATCATCTGCATCAACAAATCCAATATATTCACCATTAGCTATAAGAATTCCTTGATTCCTTGCAATACTCACACCTTGATTTTTTTGATTTATAAGTATAATCCTGTCATCTAGTGCCCTATACTTTTCAATAATCTCTACACTATTGTCCGTTGAACCATCATTGATAAAGATAAATTCGCAGTTATGAAGCACCTGATTTAACAGTGATTCTATACACCGAGTAATATATTTACCAGCATTATAAACCGGTATAATTACACTGACATTTCTATTCATGAGCAAATCACCCCTTTGCTTCGAATCTCTTATACTTTCATTTTTAAAAATTTTTGTAGTTGTACCAGTACAATTAATAAACTTTTAAGCCTCCATAATTTCATACAACTTATTTAATTCATACTTATTACTATAATCAGTATTACTACAATTGTTAGCTAACTGCTTTCTTACGGTAGCATCCCTATACAATTTTTCTATTCCATCTGCTATTCCTTCAACGGATAATTCCGTAATATATCCGTCAACCCCATTTTTCACTTGACTGTTTGCGGTTGTATAATTTGTAATTAGGACTGGTTTTGCAAGTATCTGAGCCTCTCCTACTGTAACAGCTTTTCCCTCATATCTAGATGGTTGGACATATAAATCAGCTTCTTTTATATATGGATATGGATTAATTTGCTTTCCTAACAACACAAAGCTATTTTCTAATTTCAAATCCCTTATTAGACTTTTAATCATTGTTTCGTCTCCACCATATCCAACTACATACCAGGCTATATTCTCATAGCCTTTATCTTTCAATATCCTTAAAGCCCTAACAGCATTATCGATTCCTTTTGCATGAGATAGTCTAGCCACAGTTATAATTTTAAAACGGTTATCAAGAAGCATAGGCGTATCTATCTCTTCATTCGCCATGTCTCTAATAAACTGCGGGGAGGTTATATTTTCCATCACTATAACCTTATTTTTTAATGCACTATATTTTTTTAAAAATGAATTTTTGCATGCTTCTGATACGGCTACAATATAATCAAATTTATTCCATACTTTTAAATCCATCTCTATATCTGTCTCAATTGTAGAATAATCTGTATGGATCCATGCTATTTTTTTCTTAGCCTTGACCTTATCTGCTACAAAATAATGCGGCCACAAATAACTAATTGCAACATCATACTCTTTATCTAGTTTAGGTAAAAATGGAATAGCATATTTCCACATTAATTGCATTTGATAATATCCTGTCTCTACTATTCCTTTAGCTTTTCCTGCAAAACGAGTATTTATCTTAGATAAAATTCTAGAAAATCCAATGCCATACTCTTTATCCTTTAAAGTTTCTCCGATTGACTTCCTAAAGGTGGTGTATTGTGGAACTTCTTCTAATAGATTTACCTTGTTACAAACTAATTCCAAAAAATCCCCTTGATGCCTATACAGCATTAAATCAACAGCGTATTTTTTGTAATCAAAACCCTCAAGCATACTTATAAGGCTTCTTTCTACTCCTCCAACTTCCATATCAAATGAGGCCACCAGTATATCCTTCATATATGCCTCCTAATTTTTTGTAACAAATTTTCTTATCCGCGCTATATTTTCTCCACCTATAACCTTAGATGCTAACAGTTTTAAACCACTCTTCAATCTCGCTTTAGGTGGTAACCAACTTTTATAAAAATGATGCATTGCATATGTATTTGGAGTAATAAATTTTCTACAGTTAATATAATCATATGGAGAAAAATATGTTTGAGGATAGAAGGCTCCTATCCCACTTATTTCTTGATATTTTCCATTCAACTGTAATCCTTTATTTTTTAGTATCTCGCTTATAATGGCCACATTGGTTAAACTGTCATACTTTCCATCCTCTTTAATAAAACTTTTTTCTTCGTATGAATCTAGAAACATTTTTATTAATACATTTCCTTTAGTGGCTCCTATTGTACTTGTAGCTATATAGTTCTCTTGTTCAAATCCCCAAAATGAATCATGATGTAGCATATCATCAAAAGATTTGAATACCTCCACATCCGTATCTAAGTAAATTCCTCCAAATTTATAAAGAGCGTATACTCTTACATAATCACTTACAAATGCAAATTTTTTGTATTCATAGGCTTCCTTGACATATAAATTACAATTTATATCAAAATTATCTTCATTCCACTCAATTATTTCATAACCAGCCAAATTCTCTTTCCAGCTATCTATACATTTTTTTACTATTATTGGTTTTTCTCCTTTACCAAACCAACAATAGTGAATGATGCGTGGAATCTTTTCTGTAAATGCCAACTCAGTATCCCCTTTCTAAACTATATAGAATAATACACCTATACACCTAAATTTCCATATTTCATTGATCAACTAGTCATTAACATATTTCACCTTAAAAAACTTAGAAATTTAAAAAATTACTTTTATAAATAATGTTTAATGTTATTACATTCTCGTATGCATAGAAAATAAAATAAAATATTAATATTGCATAATAAACTAGTTTTTGGTCTTTATCAGTAAATAATTTTATAATCCATGAAATTAAAATTAATTGGTATAATCCAAAATATATAGAAAATCTTGCAAAAATCCAATTTTGTGTTGAAATTATCATGAATACAAGTCCTAATATAGACATATTTACTACATAGTCACTTTTAGGAAATATTTCCCTGAGTTTCTCTCTTCCAATGTAAGCAATAATAATTGGAGGAATATTAACTCCAACTCTAAGTATATTTGCTCCGCCCTCAGAAAAGTTCTTGTAATCTCCATACTGACTATCTCCTATGACTGAGAATAAGGTATCTAAAAATTGATTAAACCCTATAACTATGAATACAGAGCAAAAAAGGGTTACATACGTTTCCCATGACCATGCTTTTCTCCTAATCATAAAATATATTGGAATAAGGATAAGTGCAGTTTGGTGTATTGTTGATGCAAATAGAATAATTAGAATATACTTTTTCCAGTTACCTTCAAATATATATTTTGTTGCAGCAAAAATAATTGCTGCTGCAAGAAATTGCCTTATCCCATTCATTGATATTAAATACATTCCACCTGTTATATATACATATAAACTTAATTCGAACATTCTTGTATATTTATATAAAACCAATACAATAAGTACATTTGTTATTAGTGCCGTTACAAAAATCAATATTTGAGGGTCATTAGAGAACTGTTTTAAAATCATCTGAAGCACATTAAAACCCATATCTTTTCCTTCTTTTATATGTTCCCAATCAAACGTATCTTTTTTATAAGAATACATATAAAAAAAAGTATCCCCGATATTATTACGGAGACCAGACACCATTACAAGAATAACTATTGTTAAAAATACTAACAGCTTATTTGGCTTTGATTGAACAATGTGTGGTCCCATTATTACAGGAGTAGAAAAATATCTTGCTAAAAAAGAAAGAATATAAACTAAGGCCAGCGTAACCCAAAATATAAACATTTTTAAATTCCTTTCATATTATAGATTGTAAATATAAAACTCTTTGCTATTCTTTAACCAAATAATTCAATAATATAACCTATCAGTCCTATATTTCTCTTACAATCTAAATACATATGACAATAAAATACACAGTCAATTAAAGACCTACTATTTATTTTTCAAAACAGTAGCTTTACTTGTCTTTTGAATATAAAAATGAAGCATAATCCCAAAAGGTGTAGCCACCAAAGTAATAAATTTATATGGGGACTCAATGAGAAATTTATAGTTTTTGATCATCAAGTTGCTAGATACATAATGTATAGATTCCCGAAATTTTTCTTTTAATGTAGGAGCATATTTCATAGCAACTTTTCTAAAGAATGAGAACCCTTGAGGATTTTTTCTATATTGCTTAATAATGTTCATGCTAGATCCATCTGCTAAATACTCAACATGACAAAGAACTTTATTCATGATGAGTAACGGATGCTCTTGATCAATAAGAATATATTTATAACTTAAAGGACAGTACTTTTCGCCCGGAAATATTGGATATGGTGGGGTTTTTCGTGTTAACTCTGATCGATAAACTAACTTTTTATCACCTGTGACTTTATATTTCGCATGCAAATCTGTCAGTTTAGATTCCTTCACATGTTCCGGCATCATCGTTCCAATAACTTTTCCATTTGGATTAGCGTCTAATCCTATTATGCCAGCGTAATCATTACTTCCATACTCCTTCCAAAAACGAGTGATATTTTCAACGGCATCATCCGCCATATAATCATCAGAATCAATACAAACATTAAGTTCCGTATCAATTAATTCGTAAGCAGTATTATGTGCCCCGTGCATTCCCTGATTCTCTTGATAATGATACTGAATTGAGATACTGCCTTGGGAAATCCAATTTTCTATTAACTCTCTTGTGTCATCTGTAGATCCATCATCAATAATTAACCAAACAAAATCCTTACTTGTCTGTCGCTTTAAACTTTCATAACATAAATGCAGCGTGTAAGCACGGTTAAATGTAGGTGTAAAAATTGTAAGAATAGGTTTCAATTTACATCTCTCCATCAATCATCTAATCTATTAAAATTCATCCCCTAATATTGTTAATATACTATTTAATACTAATCTATCAGGTCTTACATATTCATGGTAATATCTATAATTGTTAATCATCATTTGATATCTATAATTTTCATCATTTGATAAAGTATATATTTGATTTATACATTCTTCTGGTGTTTTAAAAACAAGATAATTTTGACCATCACGAAAATCACCTGGGACTTCATAATGTAATTCTTCTGTTACTATAGCCTTGCTTGCTGCAACATACTCTGCAAATTTCCAACCAATAGATTGATGTAATCCCATAGTTGCAATACAAATTGCAGATTCTTTTACCTTTCTTAGGTAATTATTCCGTTCAGTAGCTTTTCCGTCTTCTATAACAATATCTGCATAATTTTTATATGCAAATTCTGATGGTGCTACTCCTCCATAAAATTTATCTCCAAACTCTTTTCGACAAAGTCTAATGCATGTTGCTCGAAAATCATTAATATATGCGCGTTCTTCCTTTTTATTCGAAGAAATTTGCCCTTCATAATCTCCATTTACATCCCATAGCCTAGCCATAAAAAGAATTTTTGAATCTATTTCTTTATGAGGTATATCTTCAAAAGAATTAATACGATATAAACCATTGTAATATTGAGACAACGGAACCTTCCGTATTATTTTCTTAATTTTCTCCCTAAGTGGATCTTGAGGCATCGGTGAATGCGCAATATTTCCAGGTATTGTAACCATATAATTTAATCCAAGAGGATAAATTTTTTCCTTATGCCTTAACTTTGAATTATAAAAACTATTAAAACTTCGCTTAAAGTAAAAGTCGTATTTTTCTAACAACACATTCATAAACTCAACATAATCCTGATTTTGCTTAAGCAAATTATCATAACCGTCATTAACATCATATAAAACTCGAGTTTTCCCGTTGATTATAACTTCCATCATATTATAAGGTAATTGATCTTGATGATTCTTACTAAGTTTCTCTATCCTCAAGTCTATTACTCCTTGTTGAGCAAGTAGAACAAAACCTGCAGTTATATTATAGAGATGCAGCGGAACTTCTCCTAGCCTAAGACAACATGAAACTCTTGACATCATTGTGCTCCTTTTTAATCCTTTAGACATTATTTAAAATATAGAAGTTACTATTAATTAAAGCGCTTGAAGATAAAAATTCTCAAGCCAAGTAGCCGATTCACTTATATCATATCCTTCTTTCTTGATATATCCTTCTACATCTTGCATACGTTTATTGACATCCAATATATCCTGCGCCCATATTTCGGGGGAGGTATTTATGCTTTCAAAACTCACTAGACCTGCTCCCATGTCTACTTCTTTAGTTATCGCATCCGAGATTACACAAGATAACCCAGCTCCTTGCGCTTCTATAAGAGTAACAGGCAATCCTTCATGAATGGATGGGAATGCAAATACATCAAAAGCTTGAAGTAAATGGTCGATATCGCTCCTTATGCCAAGAAACTTTACATTAGCCCCTAAATTTAATTCTTCCACTTTTTGTTCAATCTTTACCCGTAACGGACCATCCCCCACCAAAACAAGAACGGAATCTCTTCTAAGTTTAACTAACTGAGCAAACACTTCTATAAGGAATCCATGATTTTTTTGATGCGCAAACCTTCCTACATGCCCTACTACAAAGTTATCAACTGTAAGATTTAGTTCCTCTCTTATCTGTTTTCTAATTTCGGGGGAAAATGAAAACTTTTCAGGCTCAATTCCATTTTTTAAAATCGTGGCAGTATCTGTTTTACCTGCAAATAACCAGCGAGATGCTGCATCCGAGCATGCTAGAAGATGTGTCGCACTTCTTAATATATACTTCCCTGCATACCACTTATATACTTTCGCAGCAACTCCACCTTCACTGCTAGTATTGTGACTATGTGCGATACGAACTGGTATACCGGCTTTCTTAGCTGCACGTAACACAAATCCACTCATCTTATCCATGTGTGAGTGTACAATCTTATATTCTTGATGAGATTCAAAAAAATTATCTAAAGACTTTATGTATTCGTTATGACCACCATCAGTAATATATGGAATCCTGTGCACTTTCCCACCTAATTCTGATATTTCTGTATCGAAAACACCTTCCTTACAAGTAAGAAAATCAAACTGCACTTTATTTCGATCTATATTCCGGTACAAGTTCATAATAAGGGTTTCTGCACCACCACGGTTCATATTGACTACAACATGTAAGATTCTTAATGGACAATCCAATCTAACGCCTCCGTTCCACTCATAAACATGGTGTAAATATAGCTCTTTTCTTCTAATACTTTATTGACGGCATAATTATTTTTAATAATCTCACGACCAGACTCTCCGAATATGCCTTGTAAGCTACTATTTTCAGCAAGATATTTTATCTTTTCTGCCATTGTCTGTATGTCTTCACGACCTACTGTCCAACCATTTACACCATTTTGAATTAACTCTTTATGGCCCCTGTTCTCACTAGCTATAACAGGCAATCCGCAAGCCATCGCTTCCATAATATTAACTGGTAACCCCTCACGTAGACTGGATGCAACAGAAATATCACAAATAGGTAAAATTTTTGCAATATCATTCCTATAACCAAGGAAATCTATCATTTCAAATACGCCCATTTGTTTAGCTAAATTTTTGCAATCATTTATCAAAGGACCATTCCCAGCCAATAGAAGCCTCGCATTGGGAACATGATCTTTTATTAAGGCCAATGAACGAATCAAAAACTGCTGATTTTTATTTTTATTAAACTCAGCCGCATAAAACATTAAAAAATCATCCGGTTTATAACCCATCTCAATCCTTAGACAATTCTTTTGAGCCTCACTAACTGGTTTAAAATATTCTGTGTCCACTCCCACCCCATGAATTTGTTCAATTTTAGGTACTTTAAACTTTCGCTGAACAGCCAAGTTATAATCTTCTTGGTTAATTGTAATGAGGCAATCTGTATAATTTGCTAGCATTTTTTCAATTGGATAATATAACAGCCAATTTGCAAGCGGGGCACCTTTACAAAAATGAAATCCATGCGCAGTATATAAAACTTTTGTTCCATGCTTTCTAGATTTTCTTGCTGCCAAACGTGCAACGGCTCCCCCCATCGGGGTATGACAATGAATAATTTTATATTGATTTTCATCAATAATATCTTTCAGCTCTTTATAAGCCTTAATATTCTTAAATTGCAAAGGTGACCTTTGAATAGAAATGTCATACTTCTTATCCACATATGGGAGTTCTATGTTGCCAGCAGCAGCAACATGGACTTCCCAGCCTTGTTCTTTAAACCATTTCATATACGGCAAATGAAATGCTTTAAAGTGAAAGTCTACCGTCGCACAAAATAATACTTTATTTTCCATATATATATCACCCTACAATTGTTATATTGTAACTAACCACCTGTGCATACTTCATTCTCATTTCTCTACATAGTAAAACATAAGTCTAAGCATATATATGCAGATCAAAATCCATATTTATATCATATTTCGTGGAGTTATATGACTATTTGCCAATGTCAATACACGTTTTCTTAATTCCGTCTTCTCGAGATTCTTATAAGTTTGGAGAACTGCTTCAATTTCGTTTATACAAAGGTTCGATGTTTTACCTATATAAATTTTAGGATGAATTTGTTGTTCATGTATTTCTTCTTTTTTCAATAGTTCTTCAAAGAGCTTCTCTCCAGGTCTTATTCCAGTGAACTCTATTTGTATTTCTTCTAGCGAATTTCCTGATAATGTAATTAAATTTTTCGCAAGATCTACTATTTTCACAGGATCTCCCATATCTAACACAAATATTTCTCCACCTTTAGCTAATGCACCAGCCTGTATTACAAGCTTGGACGCCTCTGGAATTGTCATAAAGTAACGAATCATATCTGGATGTGTAACCGTAACTGGACCACCTTGCTTAATTTGTTTTTTAAACAACGGTATAACACTACCGCGGCTTCCTAATACATTACCAAATCTTACAGCCACAAACTTTGTATTACTTGTTTTGTCCAAGTTTTGAATTACCATTTCAGCAAGCCTTTTTGTTGCTCCCATTACACTTGTCGGATTCACAGCTTTATCTGTAGAAATCATTACAAACGTCTCGACCCCATTCCAGCTTGCCGCTTTTGCCACGTTTGTTGTCCCAATTAAATTGTTTTTGATAGCTTCTTCGGGGTTACGTTCCATCAATGGTACATGCTTATGTGCAGCGGCATGATAAACAACTTGAGGCTCATATTGACTCATTACTGACATCATTTTCAGATCATCCTGTACATCAGCAATTTCTGTGGTAACGACAATATCTGTGTCACCGTATAGCTCTTTCAATTCCATTTCGATAGAATAAATACTATTTTCACCATGACCTAATAAAATCAATTGTTTTGGGTTGAATTTTGCAATTTGACGACAAATTTCAGATCCAATTGAACCACCAGCACCAGTTACTAAAATAATTTTATTAGTAATAAATTCTGAAATACTTTCAATATCCAATTCAACAGGATCACGTCCTAATAAATCGTCTACTTGGACATCACGAAATTCATTCACTGAAACTTTTCCAGTCACTAAATCCTCTAGCATTGGAAGAATTTGTGTTTTTATTTTTGTCTTGGAACATTCTTGAAAAATCATATTTAATGCTTTCTTGCTAAGTGAAGGAATTGCTATTATGATGCTATCGATATCTAATTGCTGAACAGCAAATTCAATACGGTCAATTCCTCCAATTACCGGTATTCCAAGAATATCCAATCCTTGTTTCTTTATATTATCATCTATAAATGCCACAGGCAGTAATTCAGTATCATTACTATTCAAAAGTTGCCTTACAACCATTGTACCTGCAGAACCCGCACCAATAATTAGTGTTCTTTTTTTGTCCTCCCCTTTTTGAATATAAGCATCTCTGAACATCCGCCATAGAAAACGTGATCCTCCAATCAGTAAAATATGAATCATCCACGTTACAACAAGAAGACGGAAATAAATATCTTGGACCAATATTTGTTGTACTACTGCTGTTGTGATAACAGAAAGTGTGATTGCTTTTAAAATAATTAGCAATTCTCCTACACTTGCATACTCCCATGCTTTTTTATAAAGCTTATAAATAAAAGAAAAAATATGATGGCTAAATAGCAGCGTCATTGCACTCACTACGATGGGAAATGTTATGACATTGAAATCAGCACTTACTAAGAAGCGACTAAAGAAAACCGTAGTTAATACGATTAAGGAATCAATTAAAATTAATAAGGATAATCTCTGGCGATACGTCATAATAGGCCCCCCTCTCTAAATTTTTTATATATAACAAAAGGAAATCCTCATAATTGTTATCTTAGAATTAAAAGATTTATATATTGAATATGTCTAGCTAAACATATAGACAAGGAAAATAATCAATAACCAACTAATACAAAGTTCCTATCTACAAAATCCTTTAGAAAGACTTTCTAGACAAGAACTTCAAATAAGTTTGGGCATCCAACCCTCCCTCACACCACACTCTTGACGACTAACGTCTAAGGTTCTTCAACCCACAGTATGATCGAGTGTCTCCATTGATAGTGGTAAGGAGACATCACCGTACCCTATAATTTTTTATAGGTGGTCTTTCATTCTCTACTATAAAATATATGAAAAGCTTCTCATCCTTACGTCACCCATTAGGAAAGCGCTGGATTATTATTTTATGTATAATCAATTCTAATAAATCTCTTATACTTTTTTATTTAGAATAGCCCCTACAAGCTTTCCTTTTGTTAAATCTAAGGCCCTATTCGCTTCAACAACTGCTTCACTAGCAGTTTGATAGCAACTTAACACCAATAATACCCCATCACATTGACTAGCTAGTATATTTGTATCTATAACCTCAAGAAGGGGCGGAGAATCAAATAAAATAATGTCATACTGCTCTATTGCTTTGCTAATTAAATTTTGCATAGATGGTAAACTAAGCATCTCAGCTGGATTATTAATTTCGGGACCACTTGTCAATATATGTACATTTTTGATTTCTGTCTGCATTACCACTTTTTCTAATGCTGCTTTTCCCTCCAAAACATTTGTTAATCCAGATTTATTTTCCATTCCAAAAATCGCATGTAGTTCCGGAGTTCGCAAATCCGCATCAACAACTAAGACTTTTTCATCTCGCTGAGCCATAGAAACCGCCAAATTTGCCACAGTGGTGGTTTTACCTTCTCCATATCCAGGAGAAGTAATAATTATAGTTCTTGTTTTGTCCGTGCCAATTGCAAATTGAAGGTTAGTACGAATTGTTCGATATTCCTCAGCCATCTTCGATTTCGGAGCGATATGAGCAATTAAATGACTATTATCAAGGATACGGCTTTGCTTTTTATTATGAATCAAATGTTTTCCCCTCCACTATTACACTTTCTCTCTTACTTGTTTTATCTACTATATTATTTTTCTTCATTTGAGAAACACTTCCTAAAACGGGAACCGGTAATAATTTTTCAATGTTACGTTCCGATTTAATTGTTTCATCAAGAGAATCCAATACAAAGACTACTCCGATACTCAGTATAAGACCGGCAGCCAAGGCCATCTCAATCGCTTTTGCATGATTCAAGTTTATCGGTAAAGGATGCTCTTGTACTTTTGCTTCTGTTAAGATGCGGACATTCGAAAAATTTAGGATAGCATTGGCTTCTTCTTTATAAACATTTGCTGTAGCATTGGCAATTTTGACTGCCTCCGCTGGATTAGTATCCACAGCTGTAATAACAAAAACCTGCGACTCTTCAATCTTTCCAACACTAACCTGTCCATTCAATGCATCTGCTGATTTTTGCGAATTTAATTGCTGGGCCACTTTCTCTAAAACAATAGGTTCCTTTATCATCACTTTAAGTGTAGCTATAGCATCAGCATTAGCTGGAATGAGGATTCTTGCAGAAGACGCATATAAAGGCGTTTTCATGAAAATGCTATATATACCACCAATACATGCCGCTAATATCGTAATTACTGCAATAATCCAAAATTTTCTTTTTATAACATTAAATAAATTTTTTAAGTTTATTTCCTTTTCCATGTTTCCCCTCCATTACTGTCTATTTAACTAATAAAAAAAGCTAATCGCTGGTAAATCAAATCGTATAACCTAAGTTAATTTTGATTATATCGAACATAATTTACTAAATCATAAGTAGAATGAAATTTCTGAGTATATATTTCATTCAGAAAATATATACCTTGTTTCTTTAATCTTAATATACTCATTTAATATTCATTTTAGTTCTTGATAATGAAGCCGTCAATATAAATTTATACATCAAATCCAACGATTACCTTATTATATTTAATTCAATTATCCTTATATAAATTCAAAAATAACTTCATAAATAATTATTTCAAATGAATTAATTTCTTCATATATTGACATATTATAAAAACTATTTAAAACTGAATTAAACAATATCCTACAAGTTTGACGACTGAAAAAAAGAAGTATTATTAAAAAGCTAATTCCAAAAACAGATTCACCTTAACTGTTTACCCAACATATTGATTCTGATCCATAAAAATTTTAGCATCCTTTTCTACAAAAAAAGACTTCATTTCTAATGAAGTCTTTTTTGTATCGTTAAAGCTTAGTTACAAACCATTTCACTTTCCACTAACTTTTTCATATAATCTAATAGCTCTTTTTTTAACTCTTCGTGTTGCAGTGCCATTTCAATTGTTGTTTGAATAAACCCTAGTTTTTCTCCGACATCATAGCGCTTTCCTTCGAAATCATATGCAAATACACGTTGAATTTCATTTAAACGCTGAATCGCATCTGTTAACTGAATTTCTCCGCCTGCCCCTGTTTGTTGATCTTCTAAGAACATAAAGATTTCTGGAGTTAACACGTAACGCCCCATAATCGCTAAGTTAGATGGTGCTGTTCCTTTAGCAGGTTTTTCAACAAATTTACTCACTTGATAACTGCGATCCTTTTGCTCTAGCGGATCAATAATACCATAGCGATGCGTTTCATTCTCTGGAACAGTTTGAACACCAATTACTGATGATTGTGTATTCTCATATTGATTCATTAATTGGCGTAAGCACGGCGTATCCGCTTGAACAATATCATCACCAAGTAGTACCGCAAATGGCTCATTTCCAATAAATTTACGAGCACACCAAACAGCATGTCCTAAACCTTTAGGCTCTTTTTGGCGAATATAATGAATATTGATCTTTGAAGATTCTTGTACTTTTTCAAGAGTTTCATACTTTCCTTTTGATAGTAAGTTTTGTTCTAATTCAAAGGAATGATCGAAATGATCTTCAATTGCACGTTTTCCTTTTCCTGTTACGATAATAATATCTTCAATTCCAGACGCAATTGCCTCTTCCACGATATATTGAATTGTTGGTTTATCAACAATTGGTAACATTTCTTTTGGCATTGCTTTTGTTGCTGGTAGGAAGCGAGTCCCTAATCCAGCTGCTGGAATAATAGCTTTTCTTACTTTTTTCAATGATATTCCTCCTAGTAATCTAAAACATATTTATATAAACTATAAAATTTAACCACTATAAAAAGAATTAAATAATTTAATTACACTACTATGTAAAAATAAATTATCTATCCCCTGTTTTAATTTTATGATTTTTGCCTACTCATATTTCCCACATTATTATTCTATAACTAAAGATATTACTAATACAAAATCAATGAAATATTATATCGATATCTCTGACAATACCTTCTTATTCTATTTTAACTTTTTTTGTACTTGTTCTTCTAAAATATTTTCCCACTTATCACCAACAACATTAAAAGTATATCTTTCAACATTTTTTTTAGCCTTGCGACCATATTCTTTTCTTAATTCTTCAAATTCCATTAAGGTCATTAATGAATTAGCAAGTTCATCAATATTTCCTTCTTCTACAAGCAATCCATCTTCTTTATTTTTAATTATTTCGACAGGCCCTGTACAAGCAAAACTTACACAAGGAACTCCTACTGACATGGCCTCAATTATAACCATTCCAAAAGGTTCATATCTGGAGCTTAAAACATAAATTGATGAATTAAGCATCTCACCAATAATATCATTCGTTTTTGGCATTAAGAAAATATTATTATAGGCTTTATAATCAAAAATCTGTTGTCGAAGAAGTTGTTCATCTTCTCCCGAACCAAATATTTTTAGCTTCCAATCCGGATATTTCTCTATAACTTTAGAAAACGCAGGGACTAAAAGGTCAAAACCTTTCTGAGGTACATATCTACCCGCAGCAATCACTACTTTTTTATCTAGTGCAGCTATTTCTTTAGGAACCGCTGTAGCATTTTCTACTTTATATAACGTTACCCCAGTTCCCTTTAATAGTGATTGATAGTCGCTAATTTCTGAATCTGTTAAACATGTTAAAGCATCTAATTTCCCATAATATTTTTCAATTTTATTTTGTAAACACTTTTCATGACCACCGAAATACTTATGTTCTTGACCAATCTTAATTACATTATTACTTACAAATCTAGTTGCTAAGATATTAAATGATGGTATTGTTGTAATTAAGATACCCTCATTAATTTTCCTTAGAGCCGCAATAATCTTAAAATCGACAAAGAGATTAAACATATGATATAAATCTTCGCTTTTATCTATGAAATAACTTGGCATTTTCAATAAGATCTTTTTTATTACTTTCTGGTAAAGAGGTGTGTTTCTCCCAAATAATTTTCCTCTTCTAGCATCAAAGATAGGATTAAGCTTTACTTTTTTATTAATATCGAACATCGGTTTTGCACTCGTTCTTCTAACACTGACAATCTCCACATCATAATTTTGAGAGGCAAAATAGTTAGCAGTATTCACAACTGTTCTTACAGTTCCCCCCATTCCATAAATATTATATACAAGAAAGGTAATTTTCATCCTTATATACCTCACTATTTCTTTATTTTTCATTTGATATTTTCTTGATTTCTTTATAAATTCGTTCAAAATTCTTTTTATCATGACGCGCATAATATTTTTTAGACTTAATGAGGTACTTAGGTTTATATTTAAAATCTTTTTGAACATACTCATTAATATATTTTATTACTTCATCTTTTGTATATGCTATATCTCCAACTAACTCCCTGCTCAAATCTACATAAGATCCTCTATGTTTCAAATAATCATTGATATCAAAATGATAGAAAATCGATGGTTTTTTCAAGTAATTAAAATCAAACACAACACTTGAATAATCTGTAATCATTAAGGAACTACTTTGCATCAATTCTTTTACGCTTTCTTCGCCTAATTTAACAATTTGTATTCTCTTATTTAAAGATGAAAATTCATCTTTATATTTTTTTTGTATTTCGATATGTGGAAAGAATTTTAATACTAAATCATTTTCCTCTAATAGATTATGCAACCTCTTATCTTTTAATAATTGACTATAATGCACATAAAAATCTGATGCTAAAAATTCTTTTTTTGAATCAATAATCCAATCTCTCCATGTAGGCATAAGAAGAATCTCTCGAGTTTTTCGACTTTTACTTTTATCTACTAAAGAATCAAATCTAGCTAATCCGGTAACCATCACTTGATCCTTTTTAAAATTCATTTCGTTTATCATAATATTTTGTTCATGTGTAGAGGAAACAACGAATTTTTTAATCATTCCATTATAAGACTTTCTATTAAACTGCAATTTTTTCATTGCAATAATACCATGTTGTAGGTAAATTACTTTCTTTGGATTACTTCCCATCTTAGGATGGACAATGCTTGGAATAACATCCCTAATGCCATGACTTACGATAAGATATTCACTTAAATGATATAGAACAAGGTGTTTAAAACTATCATACCACAGAACCTTTTCTTTATACGGTTCTAGGTTTGCCATATTTTTATTATTGGTTGTACTCACATAATAGTAATTTTCTGAGGTTTTATTCTTAACACAAGACTCAAAAAAAGCAAATCCATTATCTTGCGCAACTTCCCCCAAATTTTCCCCAATAAGCCATACTGGTTTCTTTCGAAATTTACTCCATACTTTAGCAACTCCTCTGGCCATTAAGAATTTTATTTTTTCTTTTTTTCTTTCATGTGCCTTTAAGCTCCTTATTTCAAGTGACATTATCTTATCCTTTTTATTAAAGAACGTAGAACAATATAAACCACTTTCCATTTTTATCGTATTTTCTTTAAAAGTGGAGTTTTTATTGATAATATTTATATCCTCACAAAGTACCATTGTTTCCACATTATTATTATTAACATTCGCAGCAAAGTACACATCCCATTTCCCTGCATCATGAAGCTCATTTACTTTCATAAATGATGAATTAATATAAAATAGATACTCATTAAGATTATTTAATTTACCTTTCTGTGTTACAGTTTGACCAGTTTTCTTTTCCTTAAAAACTAACCTTGCATCTTGCAATTCAAGCTGTTTTTCTACCGTTGAATAAATTTTGAGTTTTATATTATCCTTATTTACATCCATTTCAGTACAATAGGATTGTAAAGAATTCTGTACAGACACTGATAATTCATTTTGATTTGTATAATAGGGCTGAATTTGTATCGGATGCCCATTAACATTCCGGTTTAATGAAGGATAAATAATTGCCTTTGCTTTATTCTTTATATCATCTAAATTAGATATGAATTTAAACACAATATTATTTCCATTACCCTCAATATAAATCATAAACTGTAAGTTTACTTCACCAATTGTTTCAATATCAAATGAATCCCAATCATATGAGCTATTAAAATAATAGCCTCCGTCTCCTTCTGAAAATTCATTTATACAATTGATTTTTAAATCCATAGATTCCTCATGAAGATACACATCTTTTAAAACATAGTTAACATCCGGAATGCTTACAAAGCCTTTTACGATTAGCTTACTCGCTTCATAATCAACTCTAATAACATCACAGTATACTCCTTCATCTCTAACCAATACTGCTAAATTATTATCTAAAGTAACATATGGTCGGATTCTTTTTATAGTACCGGATCGGGAATAAATTGTTTTAGGTATAACTACAAAGTCCATTTTAGCTTCTAGGATAGAATCTAGATTTAATGGAACTCTATCTTTAACCCCGCTCACTTTAAAACTTAAGAACACATCCCAAATTCCCTTTTCTTCAAAGAAATCACCTTCTTCAAACGCTATTGTCTTTGTAAAAGAATGGTTTATTATCCTAATAGGATGTGATTGATGTCTTTTCGTATCTCGATGGATAAACAATAACTCTACCATCTGATTTTCCGCATCCACCATACAATTAAATTGCACGAATCCCTCGATAGTGAGCTTGTTCTGTCCTAAATTTACAGTTTTAATTTTAGTAGAAACCATTCTCTCTTCATTTTTTTCAATTTTAAGAATTAATTCCTGTTTATTATTACGAGAAAACACGTGATAATACAATTGATCATTATAACGAAAATAATGTCCAACTACTTTTTTTTCTTGTTTATTTTCAACCTTTATTAATACAGACTTGCCATTAAGCTCCCCTTCGCAATACAATTCCCAGTTACCTTCATATAAAGGATTTCCCTTTAAATTCAGCGTTACTTGATATTCATTTGTACTGTCATTCACTTTTAAATCTGTTAAGTTTTTCACTTCTTTTGTAAGGCCATTTTTCAAAAAGAACTCTTTTAAATAAACCTCTCTACGCTTAGACTTCGGGGAGAAATCCCCCAGTATTACAAAATCTTTTTCTTCATTTTCAAAAATTTCATTTGCAGAGACAACAATACCTACAGAGTCTTTTCTACTAAATTCAACAAACTGTTCAACTGAATTAATCGCATTCACTTGAAAAATTGTGTTATCAGGACATATAAAGAATTCCTTCTCCAAATTGTTATATACATGAAGAACAACAATGTCTTTATCTAGTTGTAAATAAACTTTTAATTTTCCATTATTCATTATTTCGGAAAGTCCCGAAATTGGTAGAACACATATAATTCTATCTTTATGGATTTTCATACTAGATAGTGATAACTGTTTTTTAGAATTTCCTTTATGAATAAATAATCCCTTTACTCTCTCATAAATATCTTGCATATTTCCATCTGTTTGTATAGAGATTTCAAGTTCGATGCTTTTATTTTGCGTAATTTTCATTTCTTCCAATAACACTTTTACTTTCAATTCAATCTCACCTTTCATCTGTTAACAGTTAAATCCACTATCCGACTACTTTGTGTCCATTTCTCTATTTACAATTTATGTTTTATAACTTATATAAAAAATTATCCTAACTACTATCATTAGTAGGATTGATATTTCTATATTCAAATAAAGATAACGTAGTATACTTATTTATTTAATTAACAATATAACGAAACAATTCTAACTAAAAAAGGGCGGATTTAGTTTTTCAGTTGCTCTCTCTTTGCAAGGATCTCCAGGACAATTCTCTTTGAATTATTTTTATCGATATATGAGAATAAGTGATTTCTAAGCGATTTATACCTTTCTTTCTCCTTAAATCCATTGTGCATATAGAAAGTTAAGAGTTGAACTAGTTCATCCACATGCACACATCTATCTCCAAATAATTCATGTTCTACGTTTAAATAACCATTCATTATATGATCGAACTGAAAGAAAATAATTGGTTTTTTTAAATAATACATATCCCAAGAAACACTAGAATAATCTGTTATAAGCAGTGAAGATTCCATTATCAACTCATTAATTTTTATATCTTTGTATTTTACAAATTGTACATTTGAAGTATTACACTCAAAATAACGAATAGAACTATGAATTCTTGGATGCATACAAAATTTTAAAATAACGTTATGTTTCTCTAGTTGTTCAACAAGGGTTGTATCATTTAGCAGCCTTTCATATTGCCTATAAAATTGACTATCTAAAAACCCTTCCTCTGATACCTCATCTAGCCACTCTCGCCATGTCGGTAGCAATAGAATTTGTTTTTGCTCCCCACTCTTATCTTGCAAATAATCCCACCTTGCTAATCCACTCACAATGATTTCATCTTCTGTATAATTAAAAAATTGTTTTACAATTTCTTTTTCATATTCCGAAGATACACAAAATAAATTCGTTCCATTCGGACTACCTTTTTTAAAAATTGAATCCACCTTTTTCAAACCTAGCACACCGTGTTGTAGAAAAACGTGCTTTTTAGTATGAATAACTTTCTTTAACGTTCCCCTGTTTTCTTTCCATATATAACAATGTGCCTTTGACTCAGAAGATATCATAAGTGTACTAGCAAGGAGATAAATCATATACTTGATGCTCATAAAGTCGATAACTTTATCCTCATATTGATCAAGCATCTTATAGTCATTAGACTTTTTGTTAATCACATAATATAGATTGGGAATTTGCTTATGATCATAGCAATACTTAAAGAAATAATAAGAATTATCTTGTGCGGTATGGCTAAATTTCTCATATACTAATACAATGCCTTTTCGATCCCAATGCCATTTAAATGTATAATATATGATTAATGCCAGCTTTTCTTTCAAAGCATATTTTAACTGATCATAGGTTCCCTTCCTTCGATAATGTAAGCTGAGTCCACCTTTAACAGTCACATATGGATATACTACATATCCATCTTCACCATGGTCACGCTGTAATCGATTGTTTAGCTTTCTATTAACAATATAGCTGGGATGTTTAATTCGATAACTCTTAAGTTCATCGGATTTCAAATGTACATAAAAATCCCAAAAAAACGGGCCTAGCTCAAGTTGATCCAGCTCTATTTCAAAGATAACCTTTTTTTCAAATTCATTTACGCTACTTTCCTGATACGGGAGTTGATAAACTTTATCTCCGTTCCTTTTTTTTAAAGTTATAGCCTCGACCGTACATTTATCTCTACATTTTACTCTAATAGCAAACTGCCATTTTCCTTTTTTCTTCTTAAATGACGTTATTCGTATTTTAGAAATTAACTTTCCGGAGGATTTGACCATTCGCTTCACTCTTTCTTTAGCACTTCAACGAATCAAATTCATATAGTTAAATATATGATTTTCAAGAAATTTGTATGTTATAACTCAACTATGAGCGATATACGAAGGTTTTAATCCCACCGTAATCATGTAAACACTTCATCAATTTAATTAGCATGTAAAAATATAGATATTTGATCAACAGTTATACCATCTGCGGATGAAAATTTAAAATCATATTTATCAGAGCGGTATATAAATGATGCTCCGTCTTCACTTACTAACTGCGCTTGACCTAACTTCTCTAACATCGCCACCTTAGGGATAGACATATTCTGTATTGTAACCTGTTTTACAGTGAACTGATGGTTATATAGAACATTGATATTTTCATAACTATTTAATGTACCCTCTAATAGTTCTTCGGTGTTTTTTGGCTTCCCTATCACACCTTGTACATCTTGTTGATTTTTTCCTAATAAAGATATACCACTTTCAAAGTTTTGATTTGAGCCCGATAGCCCCTTTAACTTGTTGGAGATAACCTCATACTGTAAAGCTGAGCTAAAAGGAATCGTACTTGACACACCCTCACTAATCCATCCTTCTGTTCCATCTTCATATACAATTTCCAACCAGTTTATATCGTTTTTTTCATCTTTTTGCTGTGTCTTTACCACAAACGGTGTACCAAATTCCATCATAGCTACTTGTTTACCATTTAGATTTGGCATACTTCTGATCTTTGCCTTTGCCATTTTCACATATCGAATATCTAAATCCGCCAATGGATTTTTTTTCTTTTCATTAGACACTTGTTTCTTTTTACTTTCAGCTTCCGCCTGGGGAGGCTGGACAAACAGATCCTTTTTCAAATAAGCAGTACTTCCAACTCCGATACATAAGACCAATCCTGCCAATGGAATCATATATTTTTTCTTCCGTTTCCTTGGATTTAATCCAATATGTGCAATATCTAAAGCCTTAGCGTCCTCCTGCTTCATTTCCTGACCGGCTTGTTTTCTCTGTGCTTCTTCTTTAAATTTTTGTTGCTCCTCTTTACTCATAGCACGGTATTCTTTTAAAAACTGTTCGTATTTAGGCATTACGTCTTGCATAAGCCCATAATCCTTAATTTCACCATATTCAATCCATAACGCTTTTGTACAAAATTGCTTTACTTGTCCTAATGAATGACTCACAAAAAAGATCGTTTTCCCTTGTTCTTTAAATTCATTCATTCGTTTTAAACACTTATCTGTAAATGTTTGGTCACCTACAGACAAGGCTTCATCAATAACTAAAACATCTGGATTAATATTCACAGAAATTGCAAAACCAAGGCGAGATTTCATACCGCTAGAATATTTTTTTACAGGCATATCAATAAACTTACCAATATCGGCAAACTCGATAATTTCTGGTGTTAATGTTTGAATCTCATCCTTACTTAGCCCCATCATCAAACATTTCAATTCAATATTTTCTCGGCCTGTTAATTGGTTATTAAGTCCGACAGCTATAGCAATAAGTGATATTTTACCCTTTATATCAATAGTTCCTGCCGTAGGTGGTGTAATGCCAGCAATTAAATTAGACATTGTTGATTTACCAGATCCATTTACGCCAATAATACCAATTACATCACCTTTTTGGGCTTCAAAACTTAAATTTCTTAACGCGTAAAAATCTTCACCAAACCCGCCCGGATATATAATATCCTTTAACTTATCAGAACTTTTACTATGCATTTTATATTTTTTTGTTACATTATGAAACTTCACTGAATAGTTCATTTTTTACAATCCTCATTATAGATAGTCTACAAAATGTTTTCTAAATTTCACATGTACTGCTGTACCAATCAATAGCATAAAGAACACAATTCCCCAGAAATACAGTGTATACATTATATCTTCATAAAACCAACCCGTTCCTAAAAAAGCATTTCGATAGCCTTGGACTATGTAGCATAATGGATTCAGCTGCATAATCTTTTGTAAAACAAGCGGTAACTTCTCAGGGGTCCATAAAATGGGAGTTAAATAGAGTAGCATCCGCATTAAAGATTGCACTATCATTTGTACATCACGTACGATCGTAGATAAAGTAGAAGTAATTAAAGAAAACGCAAAAACAAGCATAACTGTGGCAAACATATAATAGGTCAATTGAATATAATAGATTGAAATCCCTTGACCCGATACTAAAAATATAAAGGTAACAATGCCTATTAATACTAGATGTTGATAAAAGTTAGACATAATTACATAACTAGGAATAACACTCATTGGAAAGCTCATCCTTGAGATCATATTTAACCTTGTATAAATAGATTTAGAAGCTTGCATAGTTGCAGGATTAATAAAGAACCATACCGATATGCCAGAAATCAACCAATATATAAATGGAACACCATTTACCCCTGAACCACCTCTTATTGCAGTTCCAAAAACAAACCAATAAATGCCCATTTGGATTAGAGGGTTTAACATTTCCCAAACGATGCCTAGATAGTTATCTTTATTTGTACTTTTAACTTGATAAATAGATAGGCGTTTAATTAAATAGAGACTATTTATCTGTTCTTTTAATACCATAATCATTGCATTCATTTTATTGTGCCTCTCCAAAAAACACTTTCTCTACTACACGTTTAGATGCAAGACCATCTTCCAAATAACAGTAGTTATTATAGAAAGTATCATATTTTTTTTCAAATTCGCCCAATCCATCCCTTGTGAATTTCATAATCTCTTCCAATACACCTTCAGTTGTTGAAACAACTGGTCCAGGAGCTTCCTTTTCTAAATCAAAATAAAAGCCTCTTAGCTTATCACGATATAAATCAATATCATACGTATAAAAAATAATAGGTCTTTTCAAATTTGCATAATCAAAAAAAACAGAAGAATAATCTGTAATTAGCACATCTGATAATACGTACAATTCATTAATATCGACATGATGGGAAAAGTCATAAACAAACCCTTTATACGGAGCTAAATCAAACTGTTCTGCTACTAAATAATGCATCCTTAACACAATGATATAATCAGAACTTAACTTTTGCTGTAAAAGGTTTAAATCCAGTTGTAAGTCTAATTTATAACGCCCTTGGCTATAAAATTGATCATCTCTCCACGTTGGAGCATATAAAATGATTTTTTTATCTACAGGTAAACTGTTTTTTTTCTTCAGCTCTTCAATCTTCTTACAATTATTGTTTACATATAAAAAGTCATTTCTAGGATATCCAACTTCAACTACATCTTTTTTAAATTGAAATGCGCTTCGGAAAATCTTTGTTGAATACGCATTCGGTGACAATAAATAATCCCAATTTTGCGCTTCTCTCTTAAATTTTTCCTTATATTTTTCTGTAGTTGTGCCTGGCATATGAACTTCTTTCATATCCATAGCTAATTTTTTTAGTGGTGTACCGTGCCAAGTTTGTACATAAGTAGTATGCTTAGGCTTTGGAAGCCACAATGGCATCCGACTATTTGTAACCCAATATTGCGCACGTGCCATTAAAATAAACCAACGGATTGAAAAGCGCTTAACATATGGAATATTCGCCTCTTTAAACTGTTCTATATAGTTTTTATTCACACTCCACACCATTCGGAATCCTAAATGTTGCTGTTCCATATACTCGTATATCGCACGTGGATTACAACTATACTGTTTGCCAGAAAAACTTTCAAAAACAACTAATTTCTTTTGAGCAGGTAAGTGACTGCATAGTACAAATATCGTTTTACAAGCAACCTTTACTATTCGATGATTTTTTATTTTTTTGATTACACTCATATTATCCATGCACCTTCTAACTACAATTAGCCTTTTTATAAATTATCACGATAACCATTTACATTCTTACATTCAATGCCCCTGATTCAAAGACCGTAAGAAAAATTAAACACCCACGAAAAAAAGCTAAGTATTTTCCTTGGATCTCACTTAGCCCCTTTACCTTACAACTTAACTTAAAGCTCAACCTCTTTTTGATCAAATAAGCAATTGACCAACTTCTTACTTGAATTCCCATCCGAATATTGATTCCAACGTGCATTGAATTGCTTCAACTTATTACTATCAAACGAATAGTTTCGCACTGTTTCAATAATTTCAGCTGAGTTATACACAACAGGTCCAGGGACATCAGCAATAAAGTCTCCAATGATTCCTCTTTTCTTCACATATTTCTTTAGATCATATGCAAAAAATATCATTGGTTTATTTAACAAACAAAATTCAAAAGGGACAGAAGAATAATCTGTTATTAAAATATCTGTTACTAAAAACAAATCATTTATATTCGGGTATAGAGAATAGTCGTATAAGAAATCTTTATACGATTCCTTATATTCCAGATTATTTCTAATAGCTGGATGTAGTTTGATCACAAGAATATATTCATCTTCTAAAGCCTCATACATTGCATCAATATTTAAATGTAAATCAAAATCTTCCAGTTCTTTATCTCTAAAAGTTGGAGCATATAAAATGACCTTTTTCCTTTGTAGATCAGGAAGACCACATAGGAGACTATTAACAATATGCTTTTGATGATTTTTATTAAAAAAAACATCTGTACGAGGGATGCCCGTTTTTAATATATTTTCCTCTTCTATTCCAAAGGCATCCATATAGATATTTGCCAAAGCATCAGAGCCTACTACAACTTTATGAAAATTGTTGTAAACCTTTAAAAACCTTTTTTGTGCGTATTTACTTCGCCTTTTAAAAGAAGGGGCCAATAATCCGAATTTTTTAATGGCACCCGCCGCATGCCAAATTTGGATACATTGTACCCCGCTTTTAAACCGGATCGTTGACAACGATCCAAAATAATTATCGATAATAACATGTTGAGATGTCGCTAAATGATACACTGCTTGTATAGTTTGTACTATACTTTTTGTTTCAAATGCGAATGATTTTACATCCGGATAACTTTTCACTTCATACTTACAAGTTGATTTATACAAAAAAACAACTTCACAATTTACATGTTGTTTCTGCATTTCTTCATAAATAAAGATAAGATTTTCCCCATAAGACATAATAAAGGTTACCTTATTTTTAAGAGGAAATACTTTTGCTATGTTGAATAGGATTTTGAACACAATTAGATATACTGTTACAATCAGTTCTCGAAACATAATACACTATCTAGCAACTAACACTAGCTCCTGTTTAATTTTAGTAGTAGAAATCCCAATTGTTCTTGGTAAATAAACAACCTCACAGTATTCTTTCAAAAAATCAAATTCTCCTCCCCAATCATCACCCATAACAAAAATATCTACGTCATGATTAACAACATCTTTTACTTTCTGCTCCCAACTATGCTCAGGAATCACCTCATCCACATAACGAACCGCTTCTAGAATCATTTTACGATTCTCATAGCTATGATAAGATTTTTTATTTTTTAATTTGTTAAATTCATCTGAAGAAACAGCAACAATTAAATAATTCCCTAAATCTTTCGCTCTCTTCAATAAGTTAATATGTCCCCAGTGCAATAAATCGAAAGTCCCATATGTAATAACCTTTTTCATAATCGCGCCCCCTGTGAAATGTTCTTTTTTTATAATTATTTGCTTTAGAAATATATTAAAATTAGAGCGTCCCTTGCACCTATGTAAATCCAAAACAAATTTACATAGATTTTACATCAAGTTCACACGAAATTCACAAGGATGATTATAACATAATTTTTATTTACAAACTATGACAATAACCTAACAACCATTGTCACATCTCGTTTAAGAAAGCGCTTTCTTATCTAGTGTTACAAATCTCCTCTTCCTTCCTTTTATTCACAAAAAAGTGCGAAGGAACTATTTCCTTCGCACTTTTTACTACCCTTTATATAACTATTTCAACATACGACGTGGCAATTTATCAATGTTCTCTAACATAATACCGGTACCAACTGCAACACATTGCATTGGGTTTTCAGCAATTAATACTGGTAATTTTAACTCTTCTGCTAGAAGCATGTCGATACCGTGTAATAAAGCTCCACCGCCTGTTAGAATAACACCACGGTCAATAATGTCCGCAGATAGTTCTGGTGGTGTGCGCTCTAGTACGCCTTTTGCAGCTTGTACAATGATAGCCGCGTTTTCTTTTAGTGCTTCTGTAATTTCTTCAGAGCATACTGTAATTGTACGTGGTAAACCAGTTACCATGTCACGTCCGCGAATTTCAAGCTCTTCACTACGTGCACCTGGGAATACTGTACCAACTTTAATTTTAATATTTTCTGAAGTACGTTCTCCAATCAATAGCTTATACTTACGTTTAACGTAGTTTAAGATCTCCATATCAAACTTATCGCCAGCCATTTTGATAGAGGAAGAGGTAACAATATCACCCATAGAAAGTACGGCAATATCTGTTGTACCTCCACCAATATCAACAACCATGTTTCCGCTTGGCTGGAAGATTTCCATACCAGCACCAACTGCGGATACTTTTGGTTCTTCTTCTAAAAATACTGTTTTACCACCTGAACGTTCAGCAGCCTCACGAATTGCTTTTTGTTCTACAGATGTGATATTTGTTGGACAGCAAATTAAAATGCGAGGTTTTGAAAAGAAGCTCTTCACGTCCAATTTGTTAATGAAATACTTTAACATTGCTTCTGTAATTTCGAAATCTGCGATTACACCATCTTTAAGCGGACGAATTGCTACAATATTACCAGGTGTACGTCCCACCATACTTCTTGCTTCTTCACCTACTGCTAATACTTTTCCACTATTACGATCAATTGCCACAACAGATGGCTCATTTAATACAATACCCTTACCTTTAACATGAATTAATACGTTAGCCGTACCTAGGTCAATTCCGATATCTCGCGCAAACATTCCCGTCATTTCCTCCTCGATATTCAAAATCAGGTTACACCCGAATTCTTTTACACCTAATTCCTGATTTTATCATAAATTTAACAGAAACGTAATATTCGCAAAAAGAATTCTTCTGAAAAATATTACCGAATTTGCAAGGAATGTTTGCTATTTTAGATTTATTGGCGCACAGGGTTTTCAGTATCTTCTTTTCTATACTTCTGCTTTGTTGCTTCTCCCCCTCTTAAATGACGAATAGACTTATGATAATCAAGAATTTCTTTCACTTCATTTGCGAGCTCTGGATTAATTTCTGGCAAACGTTCTGTTAAATCTTTATGGACTGTACTCTTTGATACCCCAAACTCCTTTGCGATTACACGCACTGTCTTTCTTGTCTCCACGATATACTTGCCAATCTTGATAGTTCTCTCTTTGATGTAATCGTGCACACCACTCGCCTCCCTAAATTGGATGTGAGAAGTGTGAAATGAGACTCGCTGCATACGACTATGAAGTAAATGTGAGTGCTGTTTGTAAGCGTTAAACATTCTTGGATTTATAATGAAATGATTCACGATTTCTCACCTCAAACACTCTCTTTGCATTGGTTTATACCATTGTATTGCCCGCACTACTGATATATGCTACATGTTCACTATTTTTGCGGACTAAGTTAAGAAAAATTACGTTTTTTTGTGAGAAATACGTTAACAATGACAATTATGGCGAAAAAAAGTGACACCTCTTTATAAAAGGTGTCACTCTTCTCTTTCATACTCTTCTTCTAACAACTGATGGTGGGGAACTTCTTTCTTACCGGCAATATAATAATATAAAGCGAATAAAACAAACAATAAAATGATAGCAATCGACAGAACGGATAAAAATGACACAGTATCCCCTCCCTTTTGTAATATATATTCGAGAATCTCGTCATTTTTCCTTGTTATTGCAACTTTTTTCTCGAAATTGATTATTTTTATATAAAAATAAAAAAATCAGCTCTCCTAATGAGAACTGATTTTTTTACTTTATTATTCTTGTGAAGAAGAACCGTTAGATGATTCTGTAGAACCATTCGTTGATTTTTCTTCTTTTTGAGATTTGTCATCTTGTTTGCCGTTCGTCTCTTTATCACTAGTCGAACCGCTTGTTGATTTTTCTTCTTTTTGAGATTTGTCATCTTGTTTGCCATTCGTCTCTTTATCACTCGTCGAGCCGCTTGTTGATTTCTCTTCTTTTTGAGACTTATCTTCTGTTTTACTTTCTGGTTTCGTGCTTGTTGACTTTTCTTCTTTTTGAGATTTGTCATCAGTTTTTTTACCAGAAGCATTTGTCGCCTTTGCAGCACCCGCATCAGCTTTAATTTCTGCTACTGATTTATTTAAGTAACGCTCAGGGTTCACAGCCACATTGTCTTTACGTACTTCAAAGTGAACGTAAGAACCTACCTCTTTATTCATTGCATTTAGACCTGATTTTCCTAACACTTCACCTTGCGCGACTCTTGCACCTTTTTCTACTTTCACACTGCCTAAACTTTGATAATATGCCGCTACACCATTTCCACTATCTACTGTTACAACATAACCAAGAAGTGAATCTTTTTCAGCTTTCGTTACTGTACCACTTAAAGCAGCTGTAACATCAAATTCTTTTCCGTTTTTCGCAGCAATGTCGATTCCTTTATTCGGGGAATATGTGTTGTTATAAAAGACAAGTGCTTTTTCTTGTTCCGCCTCTGATGCTGCATCTTCATAGAATTTCTTCTGTACTACTACTTCTGCATTTGCTGCAGCTGGCATTTTCATTACTTCTGAAGATTTTGTTACCGGTACTGCTGGATCTTCCGTTTGTGTATACGGTGTTGCTTGATCTTGGTTCGGAGCTTTCTTTGGATTAGCTCCCTGGAACCATAGCGCAACCATTAAGATTACCGCTGCACAAGCAATGTATAGTGCCGGAAACACCCATCTTTTTTGAAATAAATGTACTACTTTTCGCGACTTTTTACTATTTCTTCCTCGCATTCCATCATCACCTCAGCAATCATTTTGAACAATATTCACTCATCCTATACAACCTATAACTAATTACTTTTCGACAAAATCTGTAAAAATATGTATAAGAATTGCAGAATTTCCGAGGAAATGATGAAAAAAGAAAAAACTGAGCGTTTGAGCTCCGTTTTTAGTCCATTTGTTTCTTTCTATAAATGAAGAGTGTAATAACAAGTACTGCAACTAACCAAATTGTTATGTTCAATAAATTACTAGTAATTGCACTAAAACCTCCACCTTTTATAACACTGCTAACTGCAAGACCGATATGACGAGTTGGCAAATAATCGACTATTTTTGTAACGACTTCATTCTTCACAAACATTCCAATTAAATCACCGAAAAGGAATGTCATTAATATTGGTAATCCAATTGTCGATGTTTGCGGTACATTTTGAGCTAATAATCCAATACAAGTACCAATGAGGTTAAATATTAGCATTCCAAGAACAAAGATGAGTAATAATAATGCAATATTACCTTCTAATTTACCTAAAATAAGTAGATTAATAAAACAGATCGCTACTGTAATCATACCCGTTAATGAACTTTTACCAATTAATACTTCAATAGATGATGCTGGTGATAGCATAAGAACACGAAGCGTATTTTTTTCCTTTTCTTCAGCGATGAGCATCGCCTGTACAAAGCCTCCGACCATAACTAACGCCATCGCAGTTAACGTACTTGCTCCAACTTCTCTCATATTATCTGAGCGACTAAATAATACCGAAAAGACAAGTGGCATTACCAACATAATTAAAGTTTGTGAATTCGTTTTAAAATCCTGTACCTCTTTCCGAAAAATTGCTGAAAATCGTCTCATTGAAAATGTCATTATAGTCCCCTCCCAGTAACTTCAATAAAGATATCGCCTAATGTTGGCTCGTGTGAATGAATAGATAGTAATTCGCCTTTTTTCATCCATTCTGAAATGCGTTTTGCCCCTAATTCATCTTTTTTCACAATTTCTTTCTTCTTATCTGTTAACACAACTTGTATTTGATCTTTCGCGTATTGCAAGCGAAGGTTTTCTGGTGTATCAAGAGCTACTATTTCTCCTCCACATAGAAAGGCAATGCGGTTACAAAGCGTTTCTGCTTCGTCCATGTTGTGCGTTGTTAAGAAAATCGTTGTTCCTTCTTTATTTAAGTCTTTTAAGATTTTATGAATGTTTTGTACGTTTACTGGATCAAGTGCAGATGTTGGTTCATCTAAGAAGAGGATATCTGGTTTATGAAGAATTGCTCTCGCTAGTATGACGCGCTGCTTCATTCCTTTTGATAACTTTTTCACTTGTGTTTTTTTATCATCCAATAAGTTCACTTGTGCTAACACTTCATCAATTCGTTCTTTTTTACAATCGTATAAGTCACAAAATAATAGTAAGTTATCATAAATGCTAAGTCTGTCATATAAGCCGCTATTGTCTGTTAAAATACCGATTCGTTTGTAATCGATGCTGCTTGGCCCTGTAATGTCTTTACCTAATACTCGTACTGTTCCAACGCTATGAAGCAATTGAGAAGTTAAAATTTTCACTGTTGTCGTTTTCCCAGATCCGCTCGGTCCAAGAAATCCGAAGATTTCTCCTTGCTTCACCTCAATATTTACATTTCGAAGGGCCGTTTTTCCATCGAAACTTTTCATTACATCTTTCATTTCAATTGCCAATGTCATTTCGTCATCCCCTTTGTTTTTCTTTTTATAGATGAAAGTCGCTTTAGCGCTTTTCGTTTGTTTGTTTCGCTTTTCTTGACTCAATCATATGAAAAACAAAGGGGTTACGCAGTAAAATACCGGTAAAAGGAGTATTTTTACCGGTGAATGAATCCTATTTTGAGCTTATTGGAGCATTTTTATAGTCCAATTACACCTTTTAATTCATCCATTCGTCCTTTCGAAAGCGGGATTGAACTTTTTCTTTCGTCATCCAAAATTAAACTAAAACTATTACGTGTCCACGTAATGACTTCTCGTACTCTTTGTAAATTAACGAGGTACGAGCGATGACATCTAAAGAATCCGAATCCTGTTAATCTCGTTTCTAGTTCACTTAATGTTAATGCGCATACGAAGTCACCTTCGCGCACATGAATATGTGTCACTCCATTTTGTGTTTCAATGAAATGGATCTCCATCGGATCCAGTAAAATGATTTTATCGTTCACTTTCGCTGGTATTCTTTCCAGTTTCATTTGCGGAATCATTTGAACTACTTTTTCTTCATCTACTTCTTCAACTTCTTCTTGCTCTATTTCTATCTTTTTCACACCATCATTGTTTAATATGTATACATCTTCTGTCAACGAAAGGGCATCCGATAAAAAGGAGGACGTAATAAAGATTGCCTTTCCTTGCTCTTTCATTTTCATAATCGCTTTTCGAATAATAATCGTACTCTCTGTATCTACATTTTGCTCTGGCTCTTCTAAAATAACTAAATCCGGATTGTGAATCATAATCCGCCCGATATGAAGACGGCGTTTCTCTGAAAATGACAATTTTTCTATTTTAGCGTTTAACTTATCTAGGAGACCGACATATTGTACAACTTCTTCTATACTCATATGTGATTCATAAAGCCCTAATAAAAACTTGAAGTACTCCTTCACCTTTAAACGGTCATATGCTTCATCTTTCAAAAAACAAAAGCCGATGCGTGAATACATCTTCTTTCCAATCGATTCACCTTCAAATAGCACACTGCCCAAAGAAGCCTCTTCTTCTCCGATAATAATGCGATGCAACACTTTAGCTGTATGATTATTGCACTGCAAAACAACACATTGCCCTTTTTCAACCTCCAGTTCAATTGCCGGCAACTGGTTCGTCTTCCCTAATTGTTTCAACTCCAATAACGCCATTCTGTCTCCTCCAAATGTTTTTCCCTAATTATATCAAACATTTAATGGAAAATTATGATATTTCATGAAGTACCATAACAAATAAGGACCTGTCCCAAAATCGATGAGAGTAGCTCTTTTTTCATGTCGCATGATGGCAAATAAAGTGAAACTTTAATCAGTGGGGGTTTTGTTCATCCCCCACTGATTATTAGCCTTCACCAATCGAGCTTTTACGGGCAGCCCGACTCCCACAAATAGCGGGATAAAATTTTATCGGTGATTTTTCGAATATATCGACCACAACTCGAGTTTTATCAGCGATTCGACAATAGTAGCAACTTATAAATATGAAAAGACCGTCCCAAAACACCTTTTGAGACGGTCTCTTTTGCGTTCTATTTTTTCACCATTAACTTTCCTTCATAATCATTCATCGTCTTTATTTCAACGCCTTTATAATAATGAGCGACGATATCTGTATATTTCTTACCTTCCACTGCCATGCCATTCGCACCGTACTGGCTCATACCGACGCCGTGACCGAATCCTTTCGTCGTAACGGTGATGTTATCCCCTTCTTGTTTCCACGTAAAGTCTGAGGAGCGTAAATCTAACTTTTCACGAACTTGTTTTCCTGTTAATGTTTTCCCTTGGAACTCTACATCCTTTACTCGCTTTCCTTCCGTAAGGTCTTTAATATTACCAACCTTTCCGTTTGCTAGTACTTTCACACCGAGACGTTTTTGAAAATCAGATACTGTGAATTTTTGCTCACTCGTAAATTTTGGAGAGGCTTGATCCCACGGACTATCTACACTCTTTAAGTATGGATAATCATTTCCCCAATAATCAGCTGCATTTTCTGTTCGTCCGTTACTCGTTGAGAAGAAGGATGCTGAAATTGGTTTTCCATCATACGTTAAAACTTGTCCTGCGGTTTTCGAAACGGCTTCCTCAATTTTCTTTAAATTATTTTCGTAGTTATTACCCCATTGTTTCTTCAATTCCTCTTTGCTTTTGTACACTTGATCTTTCACTGTATCTGTCACGTCCGCATTGTTTTTCTTACCTCCGCTTAGCATACGCTGCACTACAAATGTTCTTGCTGCTAATGCCTGCGCCTTTAGCGCCTCTATTTCAAAGCTGGCATTCATCTCAGAAGCTACTACACCGGCCACATACTCCTCCATAGGTAATGTTTCTACCTTCTTCTGCTGATCACGGTATACAGCAACTTGAACCGCTGTATCCACTTTCCCTGGAGCTGGTATACTTTCTATCGCTGGAGGAGTTTTAGAAGCTGCTTCTTCCCCTACTTTTGCTTTCGCAAACGGAATAACAAGAGCAGCAGGTACAATGATAACGAGCGCTATTAAGAGCGCTACTGTAATGAAAAGCGGCTTTGAAAATTTCATCCTATTCCCCCAATATAAAGTTGGATTCCTTTCATTCTTATGGAACTACGGGATCTTTTAGAACATACTTGGGGGTATCGGTATAAAGTGAAACTATAATCAGTGGGGGTTTTGTTCATCCCCCACTGATTATTAGCCTTCACCAATCGGGCGTTTACGGGCAGCAGGGCTCCCACATAACTTCTTTGCTCCAGCCGAATTTTGAGGTGGGAGTTTTACTGCCCGCAAATAGCGGGATAAATTGAAACTTTAATGAGGCAGGGATCTTACTGACCACAAATAGCAGGATAAAAACGAAAATTTTCTAAATATTTTTACTGAGACGTGCATAAGTATAGAATTTATTGACTATAACAGTAATAAACCCAAAAAAAAATAGCCCCTATGTCAAAAGACATAGAGACTACTTCAATTAAGCGTGAAGATCAGAAACTTCTTGTTCTTTCACTTCTTCTACTTTTTCGTTTACACGTTCAATAGTTGCACCTAATGCAGCTAATTTCTTATGGAAGTCTACATAACCGCGGTCAAGATGTTTTAACTCTGTTACACGAGTATAACCTTCTGATACTAAACCAGCTAAGATTAATGCTGCTGCAGCACGTAAATCAGTTGCGCCTACTTCAGCACCTTGCAGGCTACTTGGACCGTTCATAATTACAGAACGACCTTCGATTTTAATATCAGCATTCATACGACGGAATTCTTCAACGTGCATAAAGCGGTTTTCGAATACCGTTTCTGTAATCATACTTGTTCCATCAGCATGTAGTAATAATGCCATCATTTGTGATTGCATGTCTGTTGGGAAACCTGGATGAGGCATAGTTTTAATATCAACCGCTTTTAACTTATCTGGGCCGATAACACGTACACCTTCATTTTCCTCAATAATTTTAACACCCATTTCTTCCATTTTCGCTGTAATTGAGCGTAAATGTTCAGGCACAGCATTTTCAATTAAGATGTCTCCACCTGTAATTGCCGCTGCAACCATGAATGTTCCTGCTTCAATACGGTCAGGAATAATAGGGTGGTTTGCACCATATAATTTTTCAACGCCTTCAATACGAATCGTTCCAGTTCCAGCTCCGCGTACTTTCGCACCCATTGCATTTAAGAAGTTAGCTAAGTCAACGATTTCTGGCTCTTTCGCTGCGTTTTCAAGGACTGTTGTCCCTTTTGCTAATGTAGCTGCAGACATAATGTTTTCTGTCGCGCCTACGCTTGGGAAGTCTAAATAAATTTTAGCTCCTTTTAGTTCGCCCTCTACGTGTGCCTCAACAAATCCGTTACCAACTTTTACTTTCGCTCCCATTGCTTCAAAGCCTTTTAAATGTTGGTCAATTGGACGTGAACCAATTGCACATCCACCAGGAAGTGCAATACGAGCACGACCGTTACGTGCTAATAATGGTCCCATTACTTGAACAGATGCACGCATCTTACGTACATACTCAAATGGTGCTTCAATGTTTAATTCTTTAGAAGAATCGATTGTTACTTGGTTATTTTCAAATACGACTTCAGCATTTAAATGACGTAATACCTCGTTAATTGTGTATACATCAGATAATACTGGTACTTCAGATAGTACATTCTTTCCGTCACTCGCTAATAGGGCTGCAGCGATTATAGGTAATACAGCATTTTTTGCGCCCTCAACACGCACTGTGCCGCTTAACCGCTTTCCGCCACGGACGATGATCTTTTCCAAATTATTCCCCTCCGTGTCCTTTTTTCAGTATCTATTCACTCAATACTCAGAAGTTATGATCGGTGTGCCAACCACAATTGTATCTTTGTTGTTTGTAGAACGTATTGCTATTTGCACATTTATTTTCTCTCTATTTGTTGAAAGAGCGTCATTCCACTTTTTATTATATGCGGAGACTGATACAAATGCTCTTTCTTCTATCTGTTCGATCGCTCTTGCTGAAAGATCTTTCAAAACCTGATTGGTTTTATTTTGCAAAACACCTTCAATCTTATCATTCAGTACACCTTGAACACAAGTGTAAATTATAGGTTTTTCACTAAAAATTTTGTCTATGTTCTGAACGTACTTCGGGTCCCATTTCGCCCCGCTCACTTCAAAAATAATAAAAGTGTTTTCTTTAGTATTTTCCTTACTCCAAGTTACTACTATTCGTTCTTCATGTGAAGAAGATTTTTTATAGGATGTAGCCTTATATCCATCTGGAGATTGTTCTAATTCCCAACTTTCGATGTTTGCCTCTTCCTTCACATCATTTAACAGTTTTTGAAACGTATGTATATTAGAAATTGTTTTCGTTTCTCGCGCTAACCATGACCACCGCTCTACTTTTGCATCGTTCTTCTCTAAAGCTGCAATCATGCTCTCCATTTTCTGTTCATCGCTTATAGGTTTCATCTCTTTATATCCAACCAAAAATAAAACAACACTTACGATAACGATAAGAATGGCTTTAAACTTCAATTTCATCCCCTCCTATCCCCATTGTTAACGGAGATATGAGGTTCTATACACTTACTTTACTAAATACGTTAAACTCTTTGAATAGCCTAAATAATCAAGGAAAAAGTTACTTACAGATGTCCCAATTGTAATTGTAATTAGGATGAGTAATACTCTCGTCTGCATCACTTTTCCAGACTTCATTAAGCGCTCAATGTGAATACCTTGTAAGGCCCACCACGTAATGGTAATAAATAATAAATGTGAAACAATGGCAATCAGTGCTTGTTGCCCTAAAAGATGTGCCAAAAAATCGACCCCTTTTTTTGCTTGGCTACTACTTACGCAAAATGTAAAAAACGATACCATAAATAAGTAGGAGCCACACTTTTTCACACGCAAATAAGCATCTTACATTTTACATCTTAATTTTCTGTTAAAAAACATATACCTATAGGTGTTTTCATTTGCTGTTACTCCAAAATAAAAAGCGTAGAGTACGGACTCTACACCCTTTATTTTTACTATTGTACCACGTTCCCTAAGAAGAAGAAATCTTTCATTAATGGAAAATATTCATAGAAGAAATTGTAACCAATCATCGGCATAATCCCTAGTATTACAATTGAAATTGCGCAAAGACTCATGACAATCTTTATATTTAACGGTAACCGAAGCTTTTCTTCTGTCTCTCCCGTGCGGAAAAATATTTGCTGTAATATCCGGAAGTAATATACGAATGAAATAACTGTTGTCCCCATCATAATAGAAGCTAATACGTAATGAGCAGGTTCAACATGAAGTGCCCCTAAAAAGATGTTAATTTTCCCGATGAAACCTGCTGTCCCGGGTATTCCAGCTAATGATAAAATAAAGACCGTCATCACTATAGCTGTAAAGGGGGACCGCTTATATAACCCTGTGAAAATCGTCATATTTTCCTTATCATTTTGTAAGATTAATCCGTGGATGATTGCAAATGCTCCTATATTCATAAGCATATATGCAAGCATATAAAACCACATACTATCCATCGTAAACTGCGATAGCGCTACAAGGGGGACTAGCAAATATCCAGCATGCGCGATACCTGAATAGGCAAATAGACGTTTTACGTTGTATTGCTTTAATGCTACTACGTTCCCAACAATCATCGTAATACTCGCTAGCACCGCAATGTATATGCTCATACGCCCGTATAAAGATTGTGCGTCTCCTTGGATTGCCACACCTGCAAACACCATAAGAAACAAACGCGTAATGAGTAAAAAACCGGAAATTTTAGAAATTGTTCCAAGAAAGGCAGCGACAGGTGTAGCGGCTCCCTCATATACATCTGGTGCCCACATATGAAACGGCACTGTTGCAATTTTGAACGAGAGTCCAACGAGCAGTAGTAGAAATGCAAGAGCTAACAATAATTGAATGCCACCAGCCAGCTCTTGCGTAAATGCCTTTTGCATTTCCACTATGTTGGTCGACCCTGTAATACCATATAAGTAGCTCATTCCAAAGAGCGTAATTGCTGTTCCAATTCCTCCGTTAATGACGTATTTCATCGCTGCCTCATTTGATGCGCGGTTTCTCTTTCGGATTCCTACTAGAATATACGAAGAAAGCGAGAGCAGTTCTAAACCGACGAATAGTGTGATGAAATCAACGCTAGAAGCCATGAACATCGCTCCTAGGAGCGCCATTAAAAACAAGTAATAATATTCTCCTTTGTCTTGAATAGGCTCCTTCTTGTCATCGCTCATTGCCATACATAAAACGAGAGCTGCTCCGCCTAACAACAACGTTTTAAACCCTTTTGAAAATCCATCTAGCACAAACGATCCATTTAAAATATCTCCTGCCGGTTCGCTGTATAGCGAAATTAATGACACTATCGCTAACAAGACAGCGGCAATTGCACTAATCGCTACGTACCTATGGTTCAACTTAAAAAACAAATCACATATGGAAAGAAGGATGGCAGCCCCGAGAATAATGAATTCTGGTACCATGAGATGCCATGATAAGCTAAGTAATGTGTTCATATCCATCCTACTTCACCCCCAATGTTTTCAATGTAGTTTGAAGCGGATCCCCTAGTAGTTCTGGCATTACTCCAATTGCAATAATACAAATGATAAGCACTATAACAGGGACGTACTCCCATCCGTGTATATCAGATTTCGCTTCCCATTCTTTCTTACCAAATGTCACTTGAAGTATCGCTCTTAATACGTATACAGCGGTTAAAATAATTCCAAGTACACCCGCGGCGGCGATAACCGGTTTCCCTTGGAATAAACCGAGAAAGGCAAGAAATTCGCTAATAAATCCGGACATCCCTGGCATTCCAAGCGATGCCATGCCTCCCGCCAAGAAGAAGCCGCTAAGCACTGGAACACTTTTTGCGAGTCCACCAAGTTCTGTAATATCCGACGTCCCGAAACGCTCTTCAATGATGCCAAGTAAGAAGAAGAGCAAGGCTGCAATTAAACCGTGAGACACAACTTGGAATAGCGCCCCTTGTGTACCTGGTGCATTTAACGCCGCAAGCCCCATTAATACAATGCCCATATGCGAAATACTAGAGTAAGCAAGTACCTTTCTAAAGTCCGTTTGGATGAGTGCTAGAAAGGCCCCATACAATAAATTAATTCCCCCTAAAATTGCGATTAGCGTTGCAAACTCACGAAAATATTCTGGGAATAGCCCTTTCCCGAAGCGAACAATACCGTACGCACCAATCTTCAGCAAAACCCCCGCATGAAGCATAACTACAGCAGGATGCGCTTCTATGTGTACATTGACCATCCAGCGATGCAAAGGGAAAACAGGGAGTTTAATCGCGAAAGCAATCATTATGGAAAGAAACAAGCCGAACTGTAAGTTACTTGAAACGGCCATTCCTCCCCCAGCACCTACACTCGTTAATATTTCTTTAAGCTCCGCAATATTTGTCGTACCTGTTTTCGCAAATAAAACCGAGAAAACGATAAGTAAAATAGCTGATCCAATACCGTTATATATTAAATAACTATATGCAGCCTTTTCACTCGACAATTTCCCCCACTTGCCAATTAATAAAAACATTGGTGGCAACGTAATTTCAAAGAAGATGAAGAACAGCATTAAATTTTGAGCAGCGAAGACACCGAGCATCCCTATTTCTAACATGAGTAACAGCATGTAGAATGCTTTCAAATTTCTTTTAATAGAAAATGCCGCAATAGCTGCAACCATCGCTAGAAGGGCTGTGAGCACCATCATTACAAGCGATAAACCATCAATACCAAGCTCGTAATAAATTGAAAACCACCTTTTGTCCACTGCTGTGAAATCCCCAAATTTAATCCATTTCACTTTTTCATCAAATATCGATAAACTCTTTCCTGAAGCGTATGTACAAGCGAGAACGATAGCAATTCCAAATGGAAGCGCCGTTCCGAATAAACCAAGCGCCTGCACTGTACGCGATTCTCGTTTCGGCGTTAATAAAAGCAAGAGAATTCCTAAAAGTGGGGAAAAAATGAAGAACGTTAATAGCAATCCATTCACCGTAAATCCCCTCCCGTATATAACAAAATAATTAGGAGCACTGCGAGCGAAACTGCTGTTACAGTTCCATACACTTGTACATTCCCGTTTTGAAGCCTTGATCCGATGCCGCTCATACCTTTAACGAGTCCTGCAATTAAAACTGCGATTCCTTCTACAACGTATACTTCAAATAAGCGAAGCACATGAGCGATTCCTTTCGTAATAGGAAGCACCGTCACATTGTATAGTTCATCCACATAATATTTTTCTTTCAAAAGGTTATAAAGAGGCGTCCCTTCTCCGCCGGCCCAATCTCTAGAGATAGATTTCTTGCCATATATGAAATATGCGAGGGCAATTCCCGCAAATGAAACGAGCGTCGCAACAACCATAATCCAAACAGGGCCATGCACTTCCTTCACCTGGAATCCTATATCTTTCGTAAGCCAATCCCCAAGAAACGTTCCGAACCACGGTGTATTTATATAGCCTGCCACTACCGCAAGAACACCAAGGACAATCATCGGATACGTCATGGTGCGAGGCGATTCATGCACCTCTTCCTTCGTCTTCGTTTCCCCTGTAAAGACAAGAAAGTATAGACGGAACATGTAAAATGCTGTTAGAAATGCCGCAATTACCGCTAAAACGAATAGAAAGTAATTGCCATTCATCCAAGCCGCCGCTAAAATTTCATCTTTACTAAAAAATCCGGAAAGGAGGGGAACACCGCTAATTGCAAGTGTACCGATTAAAAACAGCGCAGCGGTTACTTTCATCTTCTTCTGTAAACCGCCCATTTTATTAATGTTTTGCGTGTGCACTGCATGAATTACACTCCCTGCAGCCAAGAACAATAGTGCTTTAAAAAAGGCGTGTGTCGTTAAATGAAAGACGCCAGCTACATAACCAGCAGAGCCTAGCGCAAGCATCATATAACCGAGCTGACTAACTGTAGAATAAGCAAGAACCCTCTTTATATCAGTTTGTACAAGACCGATAGAGGCCGCGAAGATTGCAGTAAAAGCCCCAACGATTGCAACAGTTTGCATCGCTACCGCACTCGCTGAAAATAGCGGGAACATCGTCGCTACTAAATATACGCCAGCTGCAACCATCGTTGCCGCGTGAATAAGCGCCGAAACAGGCGTCGGTCCTTCCATTGCATCTGGCAACCATGTATGAAGCGGGAACTGGCCCGATTTCCCCATCGCACCGATAAAAATTAATATCGCCGTTATTGTAATCATAGAAGGAGAGAGGTCGCCCGTATGAATCGCTTTAAAAATCGCGTCATATTCAAAACTACCTGCGTGCCAAAAAATTAAAATCATCCCAATAAATAGCCCAACATCCCCAATGCGTGTCATAATAAAAGCTTTTTTCGCAGCAGCCTTCGCTTCTTCTTTAAAGAAATAAAAGCCGATAAGTAAAAACGAACCAAGGCCGACTAACTCCCAAAATATATAAAGCTGTAATAAATTCGGCGATATAACTAGCCCAAGCATCGCAAATGTAAAGAGCCCTAAATATGCATAAAAGGTCGGTAATCTTTCATCACCTTTCATATAGCCTTTTGAGTACACATGTACAAGAAAACTCACAAGCGTAACGATAAACAACATTAAAGCTCCTAATGCGGTAACTTCAAAACCAAATGATATATCTATATCTCCTGTCCTAAGCCATACCCACTTATGCTTCACTGCCTCGGATGAAAACCGTTCTATTAGTACCACTACCGCGGATATAAAGGAGAGAAAGGTAAAGAAAATACCTAGTACACTACTTCCCTCTCTAATTTTCTTCCCGAACACAATAAGTAACAAAAACGAAACAAGCGGGAAAAGCGGTATGAGCCATGCATAATCGATCATTGTTTCCTTCCCCCTTTTCGGTCACAATGCTATCCTTTGAGCGTATCCATCTCATCTACATGAACTGTCGGGCGATTACGGTACAAAGCAATCAAAATTGCAAGACCTACCGCTGCCTCCGCTGCCGCTACGGACATCGTAAACAGCGAAAAAATTTGTCCTGTTAAATTCGGAAACAAGCCTAATTTACTAAACGCTACTAAATTTAAATTGGCCGCGTTAAGCATTAATTCGATACAAACTAATACAATTACTGTATTTCGCTTTGTTAAAGCTCCAAATAAGCCGATGCAAAACAAAATAATCGCAAGTGTTAAATACGCAGAAGCTGGAACGCTACTCATGGGAATCCTCCTCTCCCTCATCCTTCTTCGCAAGGATAATCGCTCCTACAAGTGCTACAAGTAAAATAACTGAGGTTAACTCAAATGGAATAATATATTTTGAATAGAGAAGTGTACCGATTTGAAGTGTGTTGTTTTCATGGAGAGGTAAACTTTCTTGTGTGCTTTGATTTGAAAAATCGATACTATTAACAGCGAAATACATAACTGCTCCAAATGCTACAACCGCAAAGAAGATAATCCATTTTCGAAGAGTAAGGCGCGATTCATTTTCCGCGTTATGTTTCGTTAACATAATGCCAAAAATCATAATAATAGTGATCGCACCAGAGTAAAGTAAAATTTGTGCAACTCCGATAAATTCGGCCGATAAGAGAAAGTATAAACCCGCAATGCTAAGGAATGTAAGCACAAGGGCCAGCATCATATGCATTACTTTCGTTAAATTCAGCATAAGAACACCGCCGATAATCGCAGACAAGGATAATATAAAGAAAGCTACAAACTCGCCATTCATGCTTTATTCTCCTTCCTGACGTTCTCGTCGTTCTCGTCAAGCCACTGCAAATTTTTAAATAAATCATCACGTGAATACTCTGCGAGTTCAAAGTTATTTGTCATTACAATCGCCTCTGTCGGGCAAACTTCTGTACATAAATCGCAAAGAATACAAATTTCAAAATTAATATCATACGTGTCGATAATTTTTCCTTTTTTCGTAGGATCAGGATGTTTTTTTCCTGTTAATTGAATGCAATCTGTCGGACAAATGTTGGAACACTGATTACAAACAATACATTTCTCTGGATAAAACTTTTGAATACCTCGAAAGCGGTCTGGTAATGGCAACGGTTGATTCGGATAATCATACGTCACCTTTTTCTTACTCAAATTACTAAGCGTATATTTTAACCCTTTAAATAGTCCTTTCATCTCTTACTGGCACCCCCTTCATAGATTAGAAGAATAGCTCCTTAATCAATGCCGTTAAGAAAATATTTGCAAGTGCGATTGGCAATAATACTTTCCAGCCGAACTCCATTAACTGGTCACCTCTTATACGCGGGAACGTAACGCGGAACCAAATTAATAGAAAGACCACACTGCTGAATTTCAAAGCAAACCATACGGCTCCTGGAATAAATCCAAGGAACATAACTGGATTCCATCCGCCTAAAAAGAGTACTGTAATTAAAGATGCCATTCCGAAGAAATATACATATTCTGAAAGCATGAAAAACGCCCAGCGAAACCCTGAGTATTCCGTATGGTATCCTGAAACAAGTTCTGACTCCGCTTCGGGTAAATCAAACGGTGTCCTATTTAATTCTGCAACTGCCGCGATTAAGAAAATGACGAAACCGATTGGCTGTGCGAAAATGTACCATACCTTCTCCTGCGCCGCTACAATTTCATTCAAGTTAAGACTACCAGCTAGTAAAACGACACCAATTACACTCATTACAAGTGGAATCTCATAAGAAATCATTTGCGCCGCCGCACGCATCCCTCCTAGAAGGGAATATTTATTATTTGATGCCCATCCCCCAGTTACAACTCCGATCGTTGTAATCCCAGAAACAGCAATGTAATACAGTAACCCTACGCCAATATCCGCGAACTGAAATTTATCGGTAAACGGTATAACCGCAAGTACCATAAATGCTGGTGCAAATGCAATAACAGGTGCTAATATAAATAACGGTTTATCAGCAGCTTTCGGAATACTATCTTCTTTTAATAATAGTTTCAAAACATCCGCTACCGTTTGGAGTAAGCCGAACCGGCCACCAACTTGGTTTGGTCCAATCCGTCCTTGCATAAATCCCATCACTTTCCGTTCTGCCAAAATACCGTATGTAACGAAGCCAAGGACTGCAAATAATAGAAGCACCGCTAATCCGAAAAAAATGAAGAAATTCGTCCAACTTGAAGGTGATTGTAAGAGCGTCTCAATCATTAGCCGTCAACCTCCCCAAGTACAATATCAACCCCACCTAAAATCGTAATTAAATTGGCGATGTTTTCACCTTTCAATAACTTCGGTAAGATTTGCAAATTATAAAAAGACGGTCTGCGAAATTTCAAACGGTACGGCTCTTTCTTTCCATCACTAGCAATATAACAGCCAATCTCTCCCCGCGGTGACTCTATACGGACGAACGCTTCTCCCTTAGGTGCTTTAATAATTTTCGGCACTTTCGCCAGCACGGCTCCATCGTTTGGGAACTGCTGGGCTGCTTGCTCAATAATTTTTAATGACTCCTCAATTTCCTTCATCCGGCAAACGTAGCGGTCCCAAGCATCTCCCGTGCTCCCAACAGGAATATCAAAGTCAAAACGATCATAAATAGAATACGGCTCATCTTTGCGAAGATCAAAGTGGACTCCCGTGCACCGCAAATTTGCGCCGCTTAAAGAATACGAGATCGCCTCTTCCGCGCTATATACGCCAACGCCTTTCACACGATTTAAGAAAATTTCATTTCCGCTAACAAGGTCGTGATACCCTTCCAACTGCTCTCTCATATACGGAACAAACTCTTTCACCTTTTCAATCCAGCCGTCTGGCGCATCCCACTTCACGCCGCCAACTCTCATATAGTTGAAAGTAAGCCTTGCACCGCACAATTCACTTAATAAATTTATAATCATCTCTCGTTCACGAAAGGCATATAGAAATGGACTAACCGCTCCTATATCAAGCAGGTTCGTTCCCCACCAGACGAGATGGCTCGCAACTCTCCCAAGCTCCATCGCAAGCACCCGTAAATATTCAGCACGCTCTGGAATCTCAAGATCCATCATCGTCTCTACAGCGTGGCAAATAACGTAATTATTCGTCATTGCTGATAAATAGTCCATTCGATCTGTGTACGGGATAATTTGCGTATATTGCAAGCTCTCAGCGATCTTTTCTGTTCCGCGATGCAAATATCCGATAACCGGTGTAGCCTCTTTAATAATTTCCCCGTCAATCTTAATTACAAGCCGAAACACACCATGTGTACTCGGATGCTGCGGCCCTACATTTAAGAGCATCTCTTCCGTACGAATCACAAGCTACACCTCCACATCATATGGTTCGTAATCTTTCCTAAGCGGATACCCTACCCAATCATCCGGCATTAAAATGCGAGATAAATTAGGATGACCTTCAAATACAATACCGAGCAAATCATACGCTTCACGCTCCGGCCAATCTGCCCCTTTCCAAAGCGGCGTCACCGATTTTACTTGCGGCGCTTCCCTATCCAGCTTTACCTTCACTGCTACTGACTGTTTCTTTCCATATGAAAACAAATGAACGTATACTTCCATATGTGTCACAAAATCTGTCGCATGTAGCTCTGACATATAATCAAAAGCAAGTCCCTCATGGAATCGTAGCAATTCCATCACTTCATAATATTTCGAAGGCTCCGCCACAAGCGTTGGAACATCTTTTGAAAGCTTATTAATATAGGAATCTACTAATGCATATTCTCCTATCTTCTCCTTAACAACCTCCACATAGCGATTTAAATATGGTTGGTTAACTGATGGTTCTTCCTGCTGCGGTTCATCTTCCTTCTTATTTACAGCTCCCTTTGCCCTTACCGCAGCTGCCGCTTTGGCAGCTGCTACAGCCTTCGCCTTTGCTTTAACTTTTTCCTCGTCCGTTACTCCTTCTGTTCCTTCTCGATTCTGCTTAGCTAATACCGCTGCTTTTGCTTTTGCGGCTGCTGCGGCTTTCGCCTTCGCTTTGACCTTTTCCTCTTCCGTTACTTCTTCTGTTCCTTCTCGATTCTGCTTCGCTA